>JAEZFF010000117.1 GCA_023417635.1 Bacillota bacterium
TCCAGCGCAAACGAAGGAGTTTCGCGCATGACGGACAAACTGCAGCAGGGCAATGCCCAGATGCAGGAAATGCTTGGCGCCATGGAGAAGATTTCGCAGTCTTCCAATGAAATTGGCAACATCATCAAGACCATAGAAGCCATTGCTTTCCAGACAAACATCCTTGCACTGAATGCCGCTGTAGAAGCCGCGCGCGCCGGTGAAGCCGGAAAAGGCTTTTCTGTTGTGGCCGATGAAGTGCGCAACCTGGCCGGAAAGAGTGCCGAAGCAGTGAAAGGTACTACCGATCTGATTGAAAACTCACTTTCCGCCGTAAAAAGCGGCAGTACGGTTGCAAGTGCAATGTCTGCTTCCATGACGGAAATTATGAAAGAAACCAAAGGCGTTTCGGATGCCGTACGGCAAATTGCCGAGGGTTCTGCCAAGCAGGCAACATCCATTGAGCAGATTCATACTGGCATTGACCAGATTTCCACCGTTGTGCAGACAAATTCCGCTACCGCAGAAGAAAGTGCTGCGGCCAGCCATGAACTTTCCACACAGGCAAATTCCGTGGAAAAGCTGGTTTCCAAATTTCAGCTTAAAAAAGCGTGACTATTTTTGTTAAAAAAAGCGGCGGGGCATACAAAAGTATGCCCCGCTTTGTGTGCTCAAGCCAGGCTGTGTAATAAATTTTGCAAATTGCTTCCTTTTTTAATAAAGTCATGGTATACTAAAAGCAGAAATTATTTTTGAAACTGTTACCATTTGCCTGGTGCTTTGTTTCAAACAGAATTTCCTTCCATATGATTACAAGAAGCCGGGTGTCTTCCGGCCGTTTGGTTTTTGCTGTGCTGGCAGGTGCAATGCACCCCTTCGCAAAGCACCACCCAGCAGGCAATGCCCTTGTTTTGTAAAGAAGAGAGGGCAGGCTTTTTTTACGGTACGAAAAAGGCTTTCACTTCTGAGGACGGTTATTAGCTGGCTCCGCAGTCTGCTGCGGAGCCAGCTTTTTATTTTCTGCCTGTGCGGCACTGTAAGCGGCAAAAGCCGCGTCAGTCTGCAGAAAATCTAAAAGATCCGAAAAACACCGGATTGTTTCCGGACTGAACATATGTTCGGCCTTTTCGGTTTCTTCCAGCAGCGAGTTTTCGCTTACGCCGATAGAGCGCATAAAATTTTCCAGTATGGTATGGCGTTTGAGTAGCCATGCGCCGATTTCGGCCCCCTTGTCGTCCAGCATAATAAACCCGTACTTGCGGTACTGAACGTAGCCAAGCTGTGCCAAGTGCTGCACCATTTTAGTGGCTGAAGAAGGCTGAACGTTCAGCGCCTGTGAAAGCGAGCTGGCGCGTGTAAATCCATTTTCCTGCGAAAGGCGGTAAATCATCTCCAGGTAATCTTCCATAGAAGCCGTCAGACAGTTGTCATCTTTCTTCATGTAGCCGCTGAAGGTGTAAAACTCGCTGCGGTCCATTCAGATCTTCTCCTTCCCCGTGCGGAAGTTTCGGATGCTCCCCTAATTGATATTATTATGGGGAACCGATTCTTTTCATGCAGCATAATTTAGTAAAGCAAAAAATTGTTGGCTCAGGCTAACAAGTTGTCGCAAGGGAAAGGAGAATCTTCCTGCCATGAATAAAACAAATGTGCTGGCTGCGGGAAACAGTGCCGCGCTTCCCGTGCTTTCATCTGAAAATAATTATTCGCATCGCTGCGCAGCAGGACGCCTTCGGCGTCTGGGTGCATACCTTGGCCCAGCGTTTATCGTCAGCGTAGCATACATTGACCCTGGTAATTTTGCAACTAATATCAGCGGCGGCTCAAAGTTTGGCTACAGTCTGCTCTGGGTCGTTTTCCTAAGCAACCTGATGGCGATCTTTCTGCAGACCATGTCTGCCAAAGTAGGCATTGCTACCGGGCACAACCTGCCGGAGCTGTGCGCCCGCGTTTTCTCAAAACCGGTGAACTGGTTTTTCTGGGTCGTTGCAGAGCTTGGCGCCATGGCTACCGACCTGGCTGAATTTTTGGGCGGCACTCTTGGGCTGAACCTGCTGTTTCACATTCCGATGCTTGCCGCCGGTTTGCTGACCGGCGCGCTCACTTACCTCATCTGTTACATGGAAAAGTACGGGCAAAAAATTGTGGAACGGATTATCACCGTGCTTGTGGCTGTTATCAGTATTGCTTATCTGACGGAAATTTTCCTTTCCGGTCCCGACTGGGCACAGACAGCTTACCACACATTTGTGCCGGAACTGCCAAACACGGAGGCAGTGACGATAGCCGTCGGTATGCTGGGAGCGACCGTCATGCCGCACGTGATTTACCTGCACTCCCAGCTGGTGCAGTGCCGCTGCAAGTGGGATGACGCTGGCTGCCGGAGGCACTGCCTGAAGATGGAAAAAATCGATATCGCCCTTGCCATGAACATCGCCTTTTTTGTCAACGCGGCGATGGTTGTTGTTTCTGCCGCCGTGTTTTATCGCAACGGCGTAGTGGTAACAACCATGCAGGAAGCGCACCGTTCGCTGGAGCCGCTGCTTGGGCCGCTCTCAGTTGGCGCCTTTGGCATTGCGCTGCTGGCTTCGGGCCTTTCTTCCTCCGCTGTGGGAACCATGGCGGGGCAAACCATTATGAAAGGCTTTGTGAACATCAGTATCCCCGTGAGCCTCCGCCGCCTGATTACCATGCTGCCTGCGCTGATTGTCATCGCACTCGGCGTGAACACCATGGATGTCCTGGTCATCAGCCAGGTGGCGCTCAGCTTCATCCTGCCGTTCCCCATCCTGCAAATGCTGGCTGTGGCAAAGCGCCGCGACCTGATGGGCGAATTTGCAAACACACGGCGTGTGCGCGTTATGGGCGGCGTGATTGCGGCGGCCGTTATCTTTTTGAATCTTGCACTGCTTGTTTTAACTTTTCAGGCGCTGTGAAGAAAAATTATTTTGGGGCTCTGCATACGTTTCGGCGTTCTGCAGGGCCCGCTTTCTGCCGATGGGGGGCGAAAATCAACCGGTCAGCGGTTCAAAAGCACCGGTGACCGGAAAAACCTTGATTCTTCAGAGTAAAACCGTTATGCTGTTAAGCGTAAGAGGTGGAACACATGAAGGTGCGCTTGGAGTTGACCGATGGAACCGAGGAAGATGAAGTCGTTATTCACTGCGGCCGCGTGGATGACAGAATTAGAAGCATCTGCCGGTACATACTGGGAAATTCCGAAAGCGGGCCGAGAATCACTTTCTACAAAGAGAACCGGGAATACTACTTCCCGCTGGAAAATGTTCTGTTTTTTGAAACCGGCGGCGAACATATCTACGCCCACACGGCGGATGATGCCTATCTCATTAAA
The DNA here is from genome assembly GCA_023417635.1 of Bacillota bacterium. Classification (GTDB taxonomy): domain Bacteria; phylum Bacillota; class Clostridia; order Oscillospirales; family Acutalibacteraceae; genus Thermocaproicibacter. Next base: position 3,332 of record JAEZFF010000117.1, read on the forward strand.
TACCGGCTGTACGAACTGGAAAAGATTCTTCCGCACAGTTTTGTACGGGTATCAAAATCCGCCGTGGTCAATATTCAGCAGATTTACTCCGTTACGCGGAACCTCGCGTCTTCCAGCCTGATTCAGTTTACCGGAAGCCATAAGCAGATTTATGCTTCGCGGTCTTATTTCCGCGAGCTGCAGCACAGGCTGCAGGAAAGGAGTTCACATGAGATGTAGCAGTAAGGCAAGAAATTGGTTCTGGGGAATATTTTTCCTTGCAGCGGCGGTGTTCGTTATTGCCAGCCAGACTTCATCCTTTGTACACGTCGGCTTTTGGAGCATTGCGGCAACCGTCCTCTTGGTTGCACTTTTCATCAGCGGCATTATGAACGTCAACTTTTTTGGAATTTTTATGCCGGTCGCACTTTTGTACCTGATCTACCAGTCACCGCTGGGGTGGCCTGCCATTGCGGCCTGGATCCCGATTTTGGCTGCCGTGCTGGCCTCCATCGGATGCAGCATGATTTTTCACCCGCACCACATCCATAACGTAGTCTGCGACTGGGACCCGAGCAGCGTCCACATTGGAAGCGACGCATACCACAGTACCGAAGAAAATGTGGAGGGCAATGATATTCACGTGAAAAGCAGTTTTGTCGAGTCCTGCCGCTACCTGCACTCCGACAGCCTGCGCGAAGCAGACCTTGAAACCTCTTTTGGCAAGCTTGGTATCTACTTTGACCAGGTTCAGCTCAGTCCGCAGGGCGCAGAAGCCCATGTAAACGTAAGCTTTGGCAGTATGGCGCTGTATGTTCCGCACTCCTGGTGCATTGTGAACCAGGTAAATGCATCTTTTGGTGCGGTGCAGAATGCTCATCGCAGCCAGGAGGTCGCGCCGGATGCCCCTGTGCTTACCTTGACCGGAAGCGTTGCCTTCGGCAACTTGGAAATTCACTACACCTGAGTCCCCTAAGTATGCTTGACCGCCTTCGATTTTTCGCGGAGGCGGTTTTCATTTGGAGTATAATGTGAAAAATATTCACACATTAACGGAATGTGCTTTCCCTCTTTTGGAACTCATTGAAAAAACAGTGGTCTCTTTACGTTAGGAACGAGGCACAAAAGTCATTTATACTGTTTGAAGCACTATCAAGAAGAAATCCCTGTGCTATAATATGGTTCATGTAGGCAGATCAATAATTTTATTTACCGGCAGGAGGTGAAGCCGCTGTAATGTCGGCTATTTACATCGACTGTTACTCGATGGTTCTTTTGATTTTCCTTTTGATTTTTTCCAACCGGCAGGAATGTATGTCTGCGGAAAAGCCGCAGAAAAGAATCTTCGTTATTCTTCTGTGGGCAACGGAATTGCTGCTTTTGGCAGATATTTTAGGCAGGCTGGATGGCAAGCCGGAATTTAGCCTTGTGTGCCGTGCTGCAAATTATTTTTTGTTTGCCGTTGGGCCGGCTTTGTGGGTTCTGTGGTTCCTGTACATATGCAGCCGTATTCTGCCGGTTCCATCAACGAAAAAGACATTACTGACGGCGCAGTTTCTGCTGTGCCTCGCAAATTTTATTTTTGTTACGGTCATGGCGCCTTTCGGCAAAATTTACTACTTTGACTCTGCCTTCGTTTACCACCGCGGGCCGCTTTTTCTGCTGCCGACCATTTTGATGACGGCGATGGCTTTCATTTCGGAAGTTCTGGTTGCGGTTAATTTTAATAATATTGACAGGCTGGAGTTTATTTCTCTGATATGTTCACCGATTGTTCCCGCCTGCTGTGGGTTTCTGCAGGTCGCTTTTTATTCTCTTCCGATTCTGCTGAGCGGGCTTGCATTTTCCTTAGTCATTATCTTTATTAATATTCAGGACCGGAACATGAATATCGATTACCTTACGGGCGTTTACAACCGACGCAGCCTTGATGTTCGTATGCGGCAGGAAATCCGGGGCAGCACACAGAAAAGGACCTTTTCAGCCATTCTGATTGATATTGACGATTTTAAAGGGATTAATGACCGCTTTGGCCACAACATTGGGGACAAAGCCTTGGAAGACGCCGCTTTCATTCTGCGGAAAAGCCTTCGTGCCGATGACCTTGTTACCCGTTACGGCGGGGATGAATTCTGCATTATCCTCGATGTTTCCAGCGAGAAAAAGCTGAAAGAAATTATTCAGCGAATACGCATCAATGTGAAAAGCTTCAACGAAACCGGCAAGCGCTCGTACCGCCTTGCTTTCAGCATGGGGTATGCGGTTTATGAAGCAGGCTCCGGCCTCACGATGGAGGAGTTCCAGAAAAAGATTGACCAACTGATGTACAAAGACAAGCGCGTAAACCACCGGATAAAACAAATGAAGAACACCTAAAACTGAAATGAACTGCAAAGGTTTTGAGAAAACTGTTGCCGCTCTTTGCAGTAAGTCTGCCTACGGCAGGCTTTTTTTAGTTTAAAAATAGGCACTCCCCCGCCTTTCAGCGGAGGAGCAAAATAGAACAGTTTCGCGGTTTTCATGCTGTCGTTCAGAAGTTCAAAAAATTATTCCAGTGTGCTTGCAACCTCATAGGAATCCCAGATTGCATACATAATGTTTGCAACGGAGCGCGCGTCCCCTATCAGGTGCGTACACGGGAACTCTCCCTTTATTTCGTTATAAAGGGTGTTTTCGGAAGAATAGCCAACCGCAAGAACTACGGTATCCGCGTCTACCTTACAGGTTTTGCCGTCGTTTGCCGTTACCGTCAGGCTGGTTCCGTTATAGTCCGAAGCCTTTGCATCCGTCAGGATATGAATGCCCTTAAACGGGAGCAAAGCCAGAAGCATTTCTTTATTTGCACTGCAAAGAGGGCCGTTTACAGCCAGCAGCTTCGGCAGGGCCTCGATAATTGTAACGTCTTTTCCCTGTTCACGAAGCGATAGGGCCGTTTCGCAGCCGACCAGCCCGCCGCCGATAACAGCCACTTTGGAGCCGGCTTTTACATTCCCGAGCAGCACGTCGGAAGCAGAGTATACGGGGGCGCTTCCCAGCGGAAAGAGCTTTGGTTTCGAGCCGGTCGCAACAATCACGGCATCCGCTTTTTCGTTAAGGAGCGACTGCTTATCCATTTCATGGTTCAGGTAAACCGGGACTCTCAGCTTTTTAAGCTCATTTTCATAGTAGCGGATCAGAGCATGGTCATCTTGCTTAAAGGACGGCATCCCTCCGGCAATGAGGTTTCCTCCGAGCTTCCCGGATTTTTCATAAACAACAGGTTTATGTCCGCGCGTTGCAAGGACGCGGGCCGCTTCGCAGCCTGCGATGCCTCCGCCGACAATTACAACCTTTTTGGGGTTCAGTGCTGGCACAAGGCGCTGCACACGTTCCCTGCCTGCCTGCGGGTTTACCGCACAGTTGATGGCAGAGTATGCCGCGATTCTGCCGAGGCATCCTTCATGGCAGGAAAGGCACGGACGAATGGACTTCGTGTCGTCAGCCGCAAGTTTGTTTACATAATCCGGGTCAGCCAGCAGCGGGCGGCCAAGAGAAACAATGTCGCAGGCACCGTCACGGACTGCTTTTGAAGACATTTCAGGATCATCCATTCTTCCTGCACAAAGAACAGGAACATTGACTGCGTCGCGCACCATCTTACAGTAAGGGATGTACAAGCCCTTTTTCTGGTACATCGGCGGATGATTCCACCACCAGGCGTCGTAGCAGCCAACGTCAACGTCAAGAGCGTCATAACCGTATTTTACAAGCAGTTTAGCGGCCTCCAGGCCTTCTTGCACATCGCGGCCTTTTTCTTCAAATTTTTCGCCGGGCAGGCCGCCCACGCGCCAGTCTTTAATAAAGCTTTTTACACTGAAGCGCAGGGTTACCGGGTAGTCGCTGCCGCAGGTGCTTTTAATTTCTTCCAGAATTTCTTTTGCAAAGCGAAGCCTGTTTTCCAGGCTTCCGCCATATTCATCTGTTCTTTGGTTAAAAAGTGAAATTGCAAACTGGTCAATCAGGTAGCCCTCGTGGACTGCGTGAATCTGCACGCCGTCAAACCCGGCGCGCATTCCGTTATAAGCGCCTTTTCCGAATTGCTTGACGATTTCATGGATTTCGTCCTTTTCCAGCGGACGGCATGTTTTGTCAAGCCAGCGGTGAGGAATCGCTGAAGGGGCAACGGGAGGATGATCGCCAAGATTTGTCGGAATTGTCACGCGGCCGAAACCGCCGGAAAGCTGCAGAAAGACTTTTGCATCATACGCATGGATTCTTTCGGTCATTTCCCTTGCAGTGCGTATGAAATGCACTGAATTATAGGTGGAGCAAGGGGTATTCGGCATATCGTGCTGTTCCACTTTATTGTCGACAAATGTAACGCCGGTAATGATTAACCCGGTCCCGCCTTTTGCCCGTTCAACATAATAATCAATGCCCCTTTGGTTAAAACCGCCTTCGGAATCACCGAGCCCCAAAGGTCCCATTGGAGCCATAGCAAACCTGTTTTTCATTTTGCATTTTCCGATTGAAACATTTTCAAATAGAATGGGGTATTTGTTCACATTAATTCATCCTTTCTGCCTTAGACATTTTTACGAGTATAAAATAATACTCGTCAAAGAAATTTCTTATACTTTCAGTATACATTCATTCTAAAAAAAATCAACATTAAAATAAATATTAGTAAAATTAAATGAAATAATTTAAATACTCTATAAACCCCACAGAGTAAAGAATCCGTGCACAGTTTCAGCTGTGCGCTGCGAAGCAGGCTGTGCCTGTGTATTTTTCAATGTAAGCCCTGAGGATACCCTTAATCCGCAGGGAATTCAATGAGTTGCTAAAACAAAACTGTTCAGCAACTCTACATACTCTTTCGGATGATTCAGGCTTAGTTCCCCATGATAATAATTATTAAGAATCTGCAATTTACTACCGCTGATTTTTCTGTGCAGAATTTCAGCGGAACGAAGCATCTTCTTCTGCTCTTTACCGCCTGCGAGGATGATTACTTTCGCTGTTGTCTTGGAAAGCCCCGGTTTAATAGTGTAAGAAGAATTCGACTTCAAAAAGCGAATCATGTCATGTTTTGCTATTCTGCTTGTATCACGGTAATAATCCTCAAATAAGTCTGGCCGAATTTTCAGTGACCGGAACTGTACCTTTGAAAACCACCTTTTTTTGATGAGTCCGTAACTCAGCCCAAGGGATGGAGCAATCAATGCATTTGTCAGCCCCATAGGGAGAACCAATGCGCTTTCAATGACCGCACATTTGCAGATATTACTTCTTTGGGAAAGCATTTCTACAAGAATTTGGCCGCCAAGCGACAATCCGCCAACCGCTGAAACTGTGCCTTGAAAGTTTTCATCAATATAGCTTACCAATTCCTTTGCATTTTGCTCAATCGTTGTAAAAGGAGCGTCACTGCCCGCATGGCCATCCAACACAGGCAATACAACATGGTAGGCTTTCTTTAACAAATTTGCTTCCTCACGATAATTCCACCATGAAAGGCCGCCGCCGTGCAGCAGCAGAATGACTTCAGGGTTTTCTTTCCCATATTCGATTATTTTCACTTGATCCTCCAAAGCAATCTTTAGATTATGTCAATCATCCGAACGTGAGTATACCATGAAAAGTAAAATTATAAAAGGGTTCAAATCCCTTATAAAAAGTATGGGTATACGAAAGAGAGCCACGGCCTAAAGGCCATGACTCGTTCCTGTGTGTCATTTGCTCAAATTAGACGCAGGTTCTGATTATGCTCATTATGAGACACTAGACAATTCGATATCCAGCCTTTTCAAGCAATTCCAATGCCCTTACGTAATGATCTGCTTTTATTAGCACGTAATCTGTATTGAATGTAGAAATGGCAAAAATGCTTATTCTGTTGTCGGCTAACAAGCTAGCAATTTTCGATAAAATCCCGATAAGTGAAAAATCCAATACACCTTGTATTCTAAAGGCTTTCCAATCATCAACCCTCTTTATCACCTTGGCGGGCACGTCTTTTGTGGGGCAAACCAGAGATACTTCATCGTCTGTCTTCCCTACAAAGCAAAATTCGCTATTCAAATCTATTACCGATATATCTTTCAATTTGCATACTGAAAAACTGCATTCAATTTTTTTAATCTCCATAGATTTATTCCCCCCACAACTATATACTTGCTTTCCAATTGTATAAATAATATGAACCAAGTATAGCACAGAGATTCAAAGAAGAAAATAAAAAATCCATGTGCAGGCTTAGCCCCTGACACATGGATTTTTTTGGTCCGCTCGGAGGGATTCGATTCGCGGAAGATTCCCCCACTGTGTGGGGGAAATGTCACGAAGCGACAAAGAGGGACGGAGCTGTTAGCTCTTGGGTGCCTTGACCGGTTGCGGCTCTGACGTGCCAGTGGCATGTCATTCAGTACCGCTCCCCTTCGAATCCCTTATAAAAAGTGTGAGTATACAAAAGAGAGCCACGGCCCAAAGGCCATGACTCGTTCCTGTGTGTCAGTTGCTCAAAGTAGATGCAGGTTCTGATTATGCTCATAACCTATGCTAAACATGATACCACATAATCAAGCGGCACATCCATATGAGCAGCGACTTCCTCTTCTGTAAATCCACCGTCAATAAATCGCTTAACAACTACAACCATGTTTTCTCCAACCTCAATAATGTGCTTATCTAAATCATAGAAACGTACTACACGTTGTCCCCACGGATGTTCAAACAGTGGATGAACATATTCAATGTTTTTGAAATTCTCCAGCTTGGCGGCAAAGCTTTCAATATCGTCATCTTCAAAATACAGTTCTGTTGCGTTATTTCCGAAGATGATTTCATTGTCTTGTTTGTGTATAAAATCTTTCCATGTGTCGATTGTCTGCAAAGCGATCCCACCCGTTAAAATAACGTTTGCACCGAAATCAGCAATAATATCCAGGCCCAAAACGCTGTGATAAAACTGTTTTGCCTTTTCCATATTTTTTACCGCTATCAATGTAGAAGTATATTTCATACTGTACCTCCAAGTGAAATAATAAACATAATGCGAAGCTCAAATGGTAGGGGAGACGGCAGCGGTTAAACATTATGCGAAGCACAGGGAATACTCACATCTGACCGTTGTGCTAATACAGCAATTGCATCATTGAATAGGTTTTCCAATGTGTTTTTCCGTACGCCATTGCGGTGCACATCCGTCATCACCCCAATATTCGTCAATAGCCTTAATGCTATTACCAACCATCTGAATAAAGGAGGTTACATGAAAGGACATACCCTCAGTCCATACATGGGTAACCGTAATGATAAGATCGTCTTTTTGCTCAATTCGTTCAACTGTTCCATTCCAGTTTCCCGGGTAGTCACAATTTGCCCTTAAGAATTCTTCAACGTTGAATTGCTCATTTGTGTTATGCCAACGTATATAAGCATCTCTGCAGAAATAGCCTCTTAATTTTTGTTCATCCTGCTTTGCGATACTTTCCCAATATTGTACTATGTATTTTTTATAATCCATCTAATCCCTCACTTGTTTCTAACAAACTGAATTTGTGATAATATCTTATTATTCCGCTTATACGAAGCATCCAATGAGTAAACATTACGCGAAGTTTAGCTGGGATGCTGGGGTGCCCATTATGCTCATACTGCGGCTGCAATGATGCTGTAAATAACCATCGCTGTAAAACCAAAAGCATGTGGTCTATATTGGATTTCAATAACTTTAATATTTGGATTTGTAATAAAGCAATTGATCTTGTGTTCCAAATCTTCGCCGCTCCAATATGATGTAAGAATTTTAACGTTCATATTAGTTCCCCCTGTAGATTATATAAATAATATGAACCAAGTATAGCATAGAGATTCAAAGAAGGAAATAAAAAATCCATGTTCAGGCTTCAGCTTACAGCAAAGCCGCTGCGCTGTTCTTCGCTAAAAGTGTGCCACAGGCACACTTTCCATATGCTCCGACCCTTTCGGGCTCGAATCCCCCCAAAAAACAACAACGAAAAGAAGCAACAGCCCAATCGCAGGGCTGGAGTTGTCATTGCTTTCATATCATTTGCTCAATTTAGATGCAGAATCTCTTGGATAAATTTAATCTTTATAGGACTTAAACGGTTCTTCTTTTGTAGGATAATTTTCCGGCTTGATGTATAATCCCATTTCTTTTTTTTCATGCTTCAATTCAATATACAAAGAGATCATTATTAACACTATAATGATGGAAAAAGGCAATGCCACAATAATTAAAATGTTTTGTAGTGCAGTTAAGCCACCTGCCATTAATAAAACAACTGCAGTAGCAGAAATTAATATTCCCCATACAACCTTCACTTTATTGTGCGGATTCAAACTGCCGTTTTCAGACAGCATCGAAAGTACAAATGTTGCAGAATCCGCTGATGTAATGAAGAAAATAAAAATCAGAAGCAACGCAATAATTGAAAGTATAACTCCCAATGGATAATAATTAAAAGTTCCAAACAATACTTCTTCTGTAGCCAGTTTTGTTAACTCTGCTCCGTGATTCTGTGCATTTATTGACAATGTACCAAATGTAGAGAACCATAAAAAGCAGAATATAGTGGGAATCAATAAAACATTCGTTAAAAATTCCCGAATGGTACGTCCCTTGGAAATACGGGCAATAAAAACGCCTACAAAAGGAGACCAGGAAATCCACCAGGCCCAATAAAATATGGTCCATTTTTGAGTCCACATTTGCTCCGACGTGTTAAATGCCCCAGTCCGAAAACTCATTTTTAAAAATTCCTGCAAATACCCGCCTAAAGATTCCGCAAAAGTGTTCATAATCGATAGTGAAGGTCCTACTATTATTGCTATGGCTAATAATCCAATCGCCAGAATAACATTTACATTAGATAGGATTTTCACGCCTTTTCCTATACCAGATAAAGCAGACATAATAAAAAAAATCGTTGTAACCGAGATAATTACAATCTGTACACCTATATTCTTCGGAATACCAAGTAAGTATCTCAAACCACCGTTAATCTGGACAGCACCAAATCCCAAGGTCGTTGCCACCCCTATAGCTGTGGCAAAGATGGTAATGCTGTCGATTATTTTACCCAAAAATCCATCTGTGTGTTGTCCAAAAATAGGTTTCAGAGTAACTGATATTAACGACTTCTCTTTTTTCCGAAACTTAAAGTATGCTAACGCTAAGGCGACCACTGCATAAACTGCCCATGCGTGAATTCCCCAATGAAAAAAAGAAAATCTAAATGAATCCTCCAATGCCTGTTGTGACCCAACATGGCCTTCCGGCGCTGAGACTGCGTAATGGGATAATGGCTCCGCTGCTCCCCAGAACACCAGACCAATTCCCATACCTGCTGAAAACAGCATGGCGATCCATGAAAGTTTTGAATACTCTGGTTTGGAATCCGGGTCCCCCAATCGAATCTGACCTATTGGACTAATGATAATTATCAAACAAAAGAAAACGATCCCTGTCACCAGAAGCAGATAGTACCACCCCAAATAGTGACTGATGAAGTTTCTTACTTTTCCTGTTACTAACTGAAAATCTGCTGAAAAAACGGCTCCCAATAATGCAACAACAACAACCATGCTTATGGATATCCAAAATACTGGAGTTAAATATTTCCCAATCCCTTTTTTCACGATTACACATCTCTTCCTTTCAATTTGTCCTTTATGCAAAATACAATACAAGCTAATCTATTACATATACATAGATTCTATTTGTTTTATGTTTCAAAGATTTACTACTTGCATATCGAATATTGATCTTTAAAAAACATATTTAATTTTTTATTGTTTTCATGCCATCATAATGCTTTTATGCTGTCAATTTCATTGTTTCTTTGTAGATTTGATTTGGGAGCCGATTGGTAGCTTGAAACGTATGGAAAACTTCCAGACTTTTATATTACAAAACGAGGTTGGAAATCAGCATTAGAAAATCTCAACAGTATAGCACTCGGAAAAATGATAACACGTGGTGTCCACAAGAACATAGATGAGTCTCTTCCATCTTTAGCTGGTCGTGTCTGGTATGAAGCGGATACTGACTATACTCAGGGATATCGGGGCCTTGGGCGTATCTTATTTTCGAATGACGGGCTGATTTTTGTGGCCTATGACCAATATAGTACCTTTTACGAAATTGTTTGGGAGGCAGGATATGAACAATAATAATGATGCGGAAATGCGATAACAAAAACAGCCTGACACATCGTCAACCTGTTTTGTCGTTATGACTACTCGATGGTCCTTAAACAGGATGTTAAACTCGGGCTCGAATCCCCCCCTTCTGAGTATAAGAAAAGAGAACACAGCGCAAAAGCTGCATTCTCTTTTTTTGGTCCGCCCGGAGGGATTCGAACCCCCGTAAAAACGCCATAAACCCGCATGAATCCTAAACATTTTTCTTTCGTGTTGCATTTCGTGTTGCATGAATGGCCTTATTAAAATATCGGTTTGCTTTCTTTTCGACTTTGGCAGTCTCGTCTTCAAAGGTGTATTGATAGACCTTTTTTAACACATAGTCGCTCGCCCAGCCACCCATTTCCATGACATACTTGTCCGGGACACCCTGCGCGTGCATGATGGCCGCGAAGCAATGGCGCAGGGAGTGCATGGTATACGGTGGCATGCTATGCTTTTTAAGCAGACGTTGGAATCTTTTTAACACTTGATCCGGATCCATGTTGAAAATGAATTCGTCCGGCTCTTTGCCTTTGCACAGCTCGGCCACTCGCGCCGTAAGATAATCCGGCATAATGACCCGCCGCGTTCCAGCGGCGGATTTATTCGTCGGTTTATAAATCAGCTTGTGTCCCACACCGAGCACACGCGCACCGTGAATGTTTGCGGTACTTCCAGAAATATCGCTCACATGCAGACCGGCTATTTCACTTTGCCGAAGGCTGCATGTTAAAGCAAAAAGTGCCTGACATTCTATTTCGGGCGTTTCTTTCAGGATTGTCATGATTTTTTCTGCATCTTTTTTCGTGGGAACCGGAAACGTTTTTTCTTCCGGCGGTTTAAGTGTTACCCGGTCAATCTGAAAATTGAAATATCCCATTACTGCCGTGATAAATCCCCACTGGTTTCGAAGACTTTTCGCAGAATATTTCTTTGCGTTTTCGTTCATCTGCTGTTGAATAAGATCGCTCGTTTCCAGTTTGCCGAGTGTTACGGGTAATAGAAGAGGCAGAGCATTTTTTTGGATGATTCTATACCCACGGATCGTTGACGTGGAGAGCAAATTCGACTTAGCTTCAATGTATCGGTCGGACGCTTTCTGCAGAGTCAGATTTTCAGCAAAATTTTCCTTTTTATGTTTCAAAGCATATTCGGAAGCAGCGTATTCCGCTTTCTTTTTATTCGGGTCTGTGAACGACTTGTATTGTCGCTTCCCGGAAACATCCTTCCCGGCGTAGACAAGTACACGGTAATTTCCGCTGGCTAATTTTTTGGCTTTCGGCATAATTATAGCCCTCCTATTGATTTTAGAGGGCTGAAACAGTATAATTAAATTGCGTTTTAACGTACTGTCAGCTCTGCTGATGGTGAGCCGCCTTATCCGGTTGCAGCCGGGTGGGGCGGATTTTATTTTTACTGTTTAGGTGCAGTAGGAGCTACTGGTGTGCTGTAATCTTGTTTAAAAATGGAAATCAAGAATACCAATGCAAAAATTAGAGCAATAACGCCCCAAACAACTAAGTCTTTGAAAATTCCGGTTGCGGTTACGCCAATTAAGCCCGCAATAGCATAAATAATTGTTGCCGCAATCGTGCCGCCTTTAGACGCACGTGCTGCAATTCCCACAATTCCTGCAGCAATGAATAAAACTGCAAAGAATACGCCAGTTCCTCCGCTGGTATCTTTTGTATTATTTGTGAGTGCACTGCCGACACCCGCCGCACATGACTGGAACAGGACAATCAGTGACAGTACGATTGAAATGATTCCGATGGATAGTTTTGCTGTCTTCATATTTCTCTCCTACTTTCCTTGACAAATTATGCCAAGAAACTATAATAATTTTTGGGAGATTTTATCCGAGAACTTCCAAGCTATGCCGCTCTTTCCTATCGCAAGTAGGAGAGAGCGGATTTTTTATACAAATTTTTTACCTTGGTATACCGTATAGTACCGAATTGCCATTGTAATAAAATCTTCTGGCAAATCAAAGTACTCTGCGAGTGCCCACGGTTCCACATACCCGTGCTCCATTGCATCATTCAGAACCTCAAACGGAAGATATTGTTCAACCGCCCACCGGTTTGCCTTGAATTCATGCTTTTCAACGAGATCAAGCGGACTGCTTACTTTGTGGGTGCAGCCAGTGGCACAGTGGCCAACTTCATGGGCTATTGCGCCCTTCATATCTCTTGCTGTAGAAAACTTGGACTGATCAATAAAAATACCATACTGACTGCTCATTTCAAGTGTTGCTGCATCGACAAATCCTACCGGATACCAATAGAGGTCTGCTCCGACTCTTTGTATGTCATCTACTAAATCTGACAGCTCCGTATCGTTATTCTCCCCAAAAGAGCTACTGCTTTTTCTTTTTATCTTGCTGCTCTTTGAAAAACCGCGCCATTTCCAGAAGCTTTTGCTTGTTCTCTTCCGTCAGCTCCTTCGTTTCATTGTGAAGCGCATAGGTAAAATCGTTATAAGTCACATCAGGCTCTTCGACTTTGTCGGAGGGCTGTTCTTTTTGCCTTGACATAAGATCAGCAACGGAAACCTTGAAGTAATTTGCAATTTTTATTTGATTGGCGTCAGTAGGAATTTTTCCATTTTTCCATCCGTTTACACTTGCCCGTGAAAGTCCCAATTCAGACGCTACAGCAGACGGTGACTTATTAACATTATTGCAATAGCTAACAAAGTTGTCATAAAACATATAAATTACCCACCTATTTTGTAAGAAATCACAAAGTTAACAAAACTTACATAATCGGCTTGACTGTTAGCTATGTTCACTGTATAATGAACTTATTGATTAACAAAGCTAACAAAAGGCCGATATTGAAAGCCTTACCTTGCTGATATTTTGTTCGCAACTCTATATTAGCACACTTTGTTAACATTTTCAACATAGAAAACAAAAAGGATTGGAGGTAATGATCTTGCCAGAAAAATGGACAGGCACTATTGTAGGCAAAATGCACATTAACTGTATTACCTATGAGGAGCTTGCCAAGAAACTCGGATTTACGAAGTCGTATGTTTCGATGGTACTCAATGGGTCAAGACATCCAGCAGACGCCAAACAAAAGTTTAGTGAAGCTCTGAATGAGCTTATCCAGCAGAAGCAAAAGACAGCCTGAATTTTTACATATGGAAAGGCAGGTGAAAAAGATGACAAAAGAAAAATTTGGACAGCTTGAAGACGCATTAGTAGATTTTGCAATTTCTACAGCAAAAAACAAAGCCCCCGAAGATGCGGTGCTGACGCTTCCGGGAGTTTTGCAGGAGTTGCGAGGCTTGGAGGAATGCAAAGACTCTTATTGCAAATCCATAGACAAGTCAATTGAGGAAACCTCAAAATTCGGTGATAGGTTGCTTAAGCCCCGTGCGCTTTAAGCCACTCTATGCAGTCTTTATCCAACAGTGCTTCACGCTTCCGCGTTATTTCGGCAATAAGCAATTTATCGCTTGTATTTAAATGTTGGATAAGGCGCTGATAAGTAGACAAAGCACCCTGATTTACTGATATAAACCATTGATTATTAATTGGGTTGCAATAATCGCCTGATGATTTTATATCCTCAACCAGCTTTGCTTCTCTTTCTTTATCAGCAATTTCATAACTAATCAGATAAACCATTTTGTATCGCCTCCTTCCTGCCACAATTCTACACCGGAGGGAGGGGAAATTCAAGAAAGGAAGGTTATTGTGGAAAATCAATTATCAGTTAAAGCAGTTCCCTTTATGGGTGACGAGCTTATGGCAGCCAAAGATGAGAAAGCCGGAAAAATCTATGCGGGCGTTTCCTACATCTGCAAAGGCATTGGCCTGACTGAAAGTCAAAAGGACACGCAAGTCCAGAAAATTCAAAAAGATGTTGTTTTGTGTAAGGGTGCGAAAAACCTGCCCTTGAAATTTCAAGGGCAGGTCAGAAAAATCCAGTGCATCGACAACGAGTTTATCCCGCTCTGGCTCGCAAAAATTTCCATCACGCCCACCATGCAGAAAGAGCACCCGGAAGTTGCGGACAAGCTCGTACAGTATCAGCTGAAAGCGCAGAAAGTTCTTGCTGACGCGTTCCTGCATCCTGCCAAAGTGCCTTCTGCAAAATCAAAATACCGTGCTCTGCCGCCGGTCAATCATTCCGTGGAAATTCTGCAAAGAGTATGGGCCGCCGCCGGTGTTGATAAAAAACGTTCCGCTGCTGCTGTGTCGGGAATCTACAAGCAGGTTTACGGTGACCTTGGGATTGACATTCCTGGTGCGCCGGTCGAATGCGAAAAGACTTACGACAAAGAGCAAATTGCAAAAGCACTCGGCGTGTATTCGAAAACAGGAAAGCCACATTCGCAAGCCATTGCCGCCATTATCCGGACACTGAATATTCCAGCAGACTTGATTGAGCATTCTCCATTCGCCGCGAATGGCCATTCTGACGACTACGACCGTTACAAGGCCCCGGTACTTGATATGATACGCGATTGGATTACCGTTCAGGGCAGAAAAAGTCCGATTGTGCTGGACAAGTCCTATGGCGTCGTCTTTCAGTGAGGTGATTTCATGCCAAAGTTAAGGCCATCGGCATCCGACCTCAAAAATCGTACCATTATCGCAACAATTAAATATGGTATGGAGCAGGCCGGGGTCGAATCGGACGAGCTTGCGCTTGCTGCGCGAGTATCCCGGGCGACGTACTACGACCGGCTGCGGGACCCCGGACAATTTCGACTAAGCGAGTTGCGGGGAATCAGCGAAAAACTGCATATCCCGCTCGAGCAACTCATAGCCGGTAAGTCCGCCTGACCGGGCAGAAAGGAGAAAGAAATCATGAAATACGCACTAATTCAGATGCCCAGCAGTGCAATTCTCATCGTTGACAACAGCGACAGTATCGGCAAGGGCCGGGTATGCAGGTTGATTGACGAGGGTGGAAAACCTGTGGGCACCATTGAAAGTGATCTGCGAGCCGGAGCCTTGCAAGCCGGTTTTGAGTATAACCGGAATGCCCGTATTGAGGAACTGTGGAAACAAATCAGGCTGGCACAGGAGGCACTGAACGGGGACATAACGTGGGAACAGGTACATCCACCGAAGCCGGAAGGGAGTGAAAGTACATGAACGGCGTTATATTTCGCACGACCCCGGAAGTCATAAGCAACCATCGTGCTTTTGCTGCGCTTATGCTTCGCCGCATGGTGGAAAATCACAGCCGCATCGGGAACACCTCTGATGAAGAGTATGCCTCCGGTATTGCCTATGCAGCACATAAGTACAAGCTGCCAACGGATGGTGGGGCATTAAGCATAACTGGCATGAGTGCCGGGCACCTGGCCTACATAGCAGACCTTATTGCCGAAACGATTGGCCAGCGCCGCATAGCGGACGTCACAATGGAGATTGCCCAGAATGGCCAGGAGCTGGAACAGCCTGAAAAACAGGAAAGGAATGAAACAGCATGAAATACAGTGAAATGAAGAAAACCGCCCGTGATTGGCTGAAAGACCAGAAAGTCTGCATAGGACTGATGGGAAGCCGCGAATCTGTTGACCGGCTTTCAGATATAACAGAGGGTTTTATTGACGCGCTTCGTTTGCTCGGAATCTACAGCGTAAAGCAGGCTGAAACAGCCTACAAAGAGCTGCGTACCGCGCACGATGAGACAATGAAAAAAGCCGCTCCCGGCGTTACAAGCACCGAAAGCGGTTCAAGGGAATCCCTCAAAAGGGATGAAAAATATCACGTCTACAGTATAGCAATCGCGTCGCCAGACGTCAAGTGGAGCGGAAACGACATCTACCGGCTGATTCAATCCATGAAGGCCGCAAACGTAACCTACCCGGATGTCGCAAACACGCTTCTGAACTTGTTCCGTCCGCAGGAAGAAAGGCAGGGAAAAACGAATGAGACTGCTTAACATAGCCCTTGAAAATTTTAAAGGAATTCGGTCGTTTACACTCGAGCCGAACGGCAAAGATGTAACCGTTTACGGTACAAACGGGTCAGGCAAAAGCACTTTGGCCGATGCGTACCTTTGGCTGCTGACCGGCAAAGATGAATTTGACCGTGCAGATTATAAGATTCTTCCAACCGGTTCAGCGGAAGGTGTGGAGGCGTCTGTAACTGCGCAGCTTCGGCTTGATGATGACAGCAGCATTGTACTCCGCCGAGTGTACAAGCCGGTTTTTACCCGCAAGCGTGGCGAAGCGGAGAAGCACCGCACAGGCAACACAACCGACTACTACATTAACGATGTGCCGCAGAAAGCCGGGGATTACAGCAAATATATTGCCGAACATTTTGGCTCCGAAGAAGACATTATGACGGTGACACGGCCGGAATATTTTGCGCAGATTATCAAGCCGGATGTGCGCCGTCAGAAGTTGCTGGAACTGTTTGCAGATGGCGTGAACGATGCAAGTGTTATTGCAAAGCACAAAGAGCTGGCGCCGCTTGGTGAGCAGCTCGGCACCTATACCGTGGACGATTGTGTGAAGCGCTGGAAGGCCCAGCGGAAAAAGGTGAACGATGACAAGGATGCGATTCCTGGCCGCATCGATGAAGCAGAACGGGCAAAACCGGATGACAAAGACCTTAACACGGATTCGGCACGGCTTCCGCATTTAGCGGCACAACGGCTGCAAATTCGGAATAAAATCGAGGCGCTGCACTCCGGTTCTGCTATTTCCGACGCCCACAGCGGAATCAGCAAGCTTCAGGCGGATATGGAACAGGCCCGCGGCGAATACATCCGAAAATTTTCCGGCGCCAACACGGCACTCGAAAACCAGATAGCAGCCATCCGGAAAGAAAAGGCCGCCTTGCAGGAAAGCCTGGAACAATATAATAAAAGTCTGAAATCGGTGCAGTCCCGCATTGACAGCCTGAACAAAGAGATTCCGGCGCTTCGGGAGTCCGTCGTGGCGGAATACAGCAAGCAGTTTGATACGTCAAAGGGTGTTTGCCCGACCTGCGGCCGACCTTACCCGCCTGAAAAGCAGGAAGAGATGCAGGGCAGTTTCAATGAGCAGAAAGCCCGCACAATTTCCGATATGCAGCAGCGCGGCAAAAACATGGTGGCAGAGCTTAAAAAGCAGACAAGCTTGCGCGATGCGAGTGCGCAGAGCATTCAGGACGTTAACCTTGACATTGACCATGACCAGCAAAAACTTGCCGGTTTGCAGAAAATGCTTGTTGCTCCGCCGGCATGGGAAACTACTTCGGAATATGCCGGCTGGCAGGAAAAAATTTCAGAAGAGCAAAGTGCTTTGAAAGTTGCCAGTACTGCGGCAGAATCTCAAATCCAAAAGCTGCAGGAGGAACTTCAACCGGTGGAATCTGAAATGCAGGCAATTCAGCAGCGGCAGGCAAATGCGGCGCTGGCTAAAAGACAGGATGAGCGTATTGCTGAACTGAAAGACGAAGAAAAAAAGCTTGGCACTCAGCTTGCCAAACTGGATTATATGCTTCATCTTGCGGAGCGTTTCGTGCAGTTGAAAGCGTCGGATGTGGAAGCAGAGGTCAACAATTCTTTTCAGACTGTCCGCTGGAAGCTGTTTGACCTGCAGGTGAACGGTGGCGTAAAAGCCTGCTGTGAGGCGCAAGTTGACGGTAAAGACTACGGTTCCCTTAGCAAATCCGAAAAAGTGAATGCCGGGCTGGATATTGTGAATACGCTCGGCCAGAAAATGGGGCTTCTATTGCCCGTCTGGCGAGACGATGCTGAAAGTGTATGTCATCCGATGGCTATTACTGCCCAGGTCATCAGCCTGATGGTGAGCGACGAAGATAAGAAGTTGAGAGTGGAGGAAAGAGCATGAACGATACAGGAAAGGCCTACATCCATGGCCAATGGCGGTACTTCGTGGACGAGCGGGAGGATAATGGAAAGTTTACTGTTTTCATGAGTTCAACGGATTCCACTACTGACGGCTTGAAAGCGGAGGTCGCCACGATTCCAGATTTTCCTACCTTTGAGGAAGCGCAGAACGCGCTCGACGGCTACGCTTTGAAGCACCAATTTGCAGCCGAATGTTCCACACCCAACGAAGGACCGGAAATGGAACAGCAGACTTTCGGCGACACTCCGGCAGACAATGACGATTCTGTTCCATCTGCGGATGATACCCCAGAAGTGGAAGAAGAAACTGATGAACAGAAATCCCCGGCCGGTTCTCCACTCAGCCTGCGTGACCATACCTTTGACAAAATACTTGATGCAGCCGACGCAGCCCTAAATAGCTTGATTCGGCAGCTTCACGACAAAAAGCAGCACGACGGCGAACTGAGCATAAAAATCAACTTTGCCGACTGCGGCGCCGGTGCCATTGACTTTGACAGCCAGATTGGCGGCAAAATTAATTTCGTACTGAAAGCGACCAAGGTCTGCCTGGATGAGAATGTCCAGATTGTTTTCGATGAATCCGGGAATCCCACTCTTCCGGACGACCGTACGCACCAGATTAATTTTGATGAAATCCAACCCGGACAGCGCGAATATCCGCCTTCCGGCGGCACTGCCCAGGTTGATGGGAAAACCGGTATTGTTGAAAGCTATGAGGCAGTTCAGACCGATAAGCCGGAGGACGATAGCCCAGAAAAAGAGCTTTATCCCTGCAAAAACACCGGCTGCCCGTTTTATGCTTACGATGCTGGAAATTCAGATGCCTCTGGGTGTGCTTTCAACGAATTCGATCCGGCAAAAGGAGAAAGAGATCCGTTTGATGTGACCGAGACTGTCGAGCAGAATGGCTGTACCCGACCAGAAGTCCTGCAGGCTTATGCAGACGCGCAGCCACAGGAAGATGATGAAAGTGAGGATGCACAATGAAAATTTCAGGAGAAGCAAGAAAATGTTGCGATTCTCACTTCATTATTGATGTATCAGAGGACGAACTTGCAAATCTTTGCGGGTATTATTTCCACGCTGAGTGTGGTTGCCCTCATTTCGAGGTAGGAGATGAAATCCCTATTTCTGAAATCTACAAACGCCTTTACGGGCTAAAAAGAGCAGAAGGGGACATTGCCCGTGTAACCGGTTCTTTGAAAGGGATTATCGACAATCTTCAATTGATAAACCCGATTATTAAAAGTGCAACAGAAAAGGCGGTGCAGTATGGCAAAGAGGAAGTATCGTCCCGGTCCTAAAATCCACTCTCTGAATGAACTGATGGAGCAGGACTTCGTTTATTGGGGCAACAAAATTACTCCGAAAGGCTGGTTTCAAAACTGGCAGCTCCACATGGCACAATATGTCATTGAGTGTGGGTCTATCAGGCAGGCCATAAAAATTGAAAGTGAGGACAAACAATTATGAGTGAAGAAAAGAAAGAAATGGCTGCCGTGCAGCCGGCAGCAAAAGACATAACCCTTGGCACAAACATTTTCAGCGGATTCCGGGAATTTCAGGTAGCGCAGCGTATGGCGCAGGCCCTCGCATCTTCCACCATTATTCCGAAGGACTATCAGGACAACATTGGAAACTGCATCATCGCCCTTGAAATGGCAAACAGGTTACATACAAGCCCGATGATGGTGATGCAGAATCTGTACATCGTGAACGGTCGCCCGGCATGGAGCAGTCAGTACATCATTGCCATGATTAACGCAAGCCGGAAATACAGGACGGAGCTGCAATTTGAAATGAAGGGCTCCGGGAACAGCCTGGAATGTACTGCATGGGCGGAAGACCACACCGGCCACAAAGTCAAAGGCCCGACTATCACCATGGCCATGGCAGAAAAAGAAGGCTGGGCAACCCGGAGCGGTTCCAAATGGAAGACGATGCCGGAAGTCATGATTCGGTACCGCGCCGCGTCTTTCTTCGGCCGTCTGAACTGCCCGGATATGATTATGGGCATCTATTCTACAGATGAGGTAATTGAGATGAGCCCGGACCAATATCACACAGTCGACACGGAAGTCCAGCAGGAGCAGGCACAGCAGCCGATTGACATTCAGGTCGATAAGGAAACCGGAGAAGTAAAAGAGCCTGAGAAACCGAAAGCTGTTGAAAAGCCAAAGCAGCAGAAAGAGGCCGCACAGACTGCACCGCCAGAACAGGCCGCAGGCCAGCAGGCTTTTGAGCCGGGGTTCTGATATGAAAGTATATTGCCTGGCTTCCGGAAGCGCCGGAAACAGCTATGCAGTCGATGATGGGGAGTCTGTGCTTCTTCTTGAAGCCGGGCTCCCCGCCCGCCGCATCATGCAGGGATATTTGGACTTGCTTCCACGCTGTGCTGGCTGCCTGATTACTCATGAACATCAGGACCACGCAAAAGGCACAGCCAGCCTGTGCAGCAGAGGAATTGACCTGTACATGACGGCTGGAACACAGCACGCACTTGGCGGCTTCAAATGCCCGTACCGGATTCATACTATCCGGGCGCTGAAACAGTTTCTGCTCGGTTCTTGGATAGTCTTACCGTTTGACACGGAACACGACGCAGAGGAGCCTGTAGGCTTTCTGCTGGCGTCAACTGTGGCGCATGAAAAGCTTTTGTTTGTGACAGATACCTACTACATAAAATATCGTTTTTCCGGCGTCAGCGTATTCATGCTGGAATGCAACTACAGCCTGTCGATTCTGAAAGAAAACATTCAGTCAGGAGCCGTTCCGGCTTCACAGAAAAACCGGCTGCTTCACAGCCACTTCAGTCTGGAACATTTAATTGATTTTTTCAAAACAGCAGACCTTTCCATGGCGCAGCAGATTTATCTGCTGCACGCTTCCTACAGAAACGGCGACCGGGATTTATTTCAGCGGGAAATTCAGAGAGCAACCGGAATTCCTACAAAAGTTTTGTAAAGGCGGTGCACTGTTGTGCTGAACAGTATATGGATTGAGCTACATCAGGAAATGCCAAGGCATCCGAAGACGTTGGCCCTTGCGCAGGCATTGAAAGTCAGCCGCCGGGAAGCAGTTGGAATCCTTGTCGACCTTTGGACGTGGGGCCTTAGTTGTGCCGACGAGGACGGTAACCTGAAATCAATCAGTGACGAGGGTATTGCCTTAGCACTGGACTGGCCCATTAAAAAGGCCGGAAATCTGGTCCAGGCGTTTGTAAAATGCGGATGGGTTGACCAGCTGGAAGATGGAAAGTACCGCCTGCACGACTGGCCGGACTACACCAGCAGATTATCAGAAAGACGCAAGGACGCGGAGCGGAAACGCAAAGCGAGAAAAGCGTCAAAGTGTCAGGACGCGTCCGCTAATAATCCCAAAACTGTCCACGGACAATCCACGGACAGTCCAGAGCAAAACGCCGTTAACCCGCGCGCGGGTATAACCCCACCAAACCAAACCAAACCTAACCATACCCTAAGTAAGCCTAGTAATAATAATACCCCATCTGCCTCTACGGTAGAGGGCGCCGTACCTGATGGCGGGGTGGGAAAAGACTTTGGACGTATTTGTCAGGCCTTTGAAGCTACGGTCAATCCGATGCCATCGTCGAAAGACGGGGAAATCCTCAGCCAGCTCTACCAGGGCTATCCGGTGCAGCGTATACTGGACGCGATTGATGAAACAGCGCGGTGCAAGGGACGTTCCGCGTCGTATGTGCGCAGCGTCCTGCACAACGCTGACCGTGAGCAGAAAGAGTGGCCGCCTGCTTCCGGCCCTGACTTGACGGATCCGAATCGCTATAAAAATTTTGGGAAGTGATTACCATGGACGAAAAACCGATGAAAAAATCCCCGTCACTGTTCCAGCTGCGTGACAGAATATTCGATACCGGAGAGGTTTGCCCGAAGTGTGGAGAGCATATCATGGCGCTGCGCATGTTAGACCCGGTAGACGGCCATCCGGTTTTATGGAAGAAACCATGCGCCTGCCGCGATGCGGAAATCAAGGCCGAAGACGCGGCAAAGAAAGCACAGGACCGAGAACGTGCGCGTCAGCATCGCCGCGAGTGGGCGGAAATGCCGGAAATGTTTTCGGGCGCCACACTCCGCGGGTACCAGCGCCGCCCAGGAACGGAAGAAGCCTATTCAGCCGTGAAGGACTACCTGCTGAATCGTGAGAAGAATTTTGCCGCCGGCCGCGGACTAATCCTGATGGGCGCTGTAGGTTGCGGTAAGACGCACCTCGGCTGTGCAATCCTGAACTGTGCTCTGGAAGACGGGTATCATGCCGCGTATTGGAACGTTCCGCAGCAGCTTGATATGATGATGTACGGCCACGCGGACGAAGACAAGCAGATGAAAGTTTTGGATAAGGCGGTTATGGCGCAGGTTTTGCTTTTGGATGACCTGGGTGCTGAGAAAACCAGCAGTTGGACGCAGAAGGAACTTGTGATTATCTTGGACGAACGGTATCGGGAAAACAAGCCGACGATTATCACGAGCAACCTGATGCTGACGGACGGTGAGCTACGGCGGAGCTGCGGCGACCGGGCATACAGTCGGTTATGCTCCGACCATTATCAGGCCGTGGCGCTGACCGCCGCAGACTACAGGAGGCGGCAGGTATAGTTCAAAGCTCGTCAGCAATTTTCTTCCAATCAATCTGGTCTGGCGGAAGTTGTAGAAGCATATCAAGAGCTAATCCAAAGTCATTAATTTTGTAACACTTTGCAAACCGGTAAATGATTTCTTCACTGGACTTGGTGATATAAACGTCTAAAGGAACAGTTGTGTCAGCACGCTCATCTAAAATCATTTGTAATTCTGGACTCACAATAACATCTCCTCATTTTTCTTAGATTATAAACCGGAGTTATTTCGAAATCAACACAAAGGAGCTAGATATATGAAACAAACTGGAGATTCTGCAAAATTGTACAGTATTGAATTTATGATTCCCGGCCCGCCTCAGGGCAAGGCGAGGCCGCGCGTGGTGCGGGCAAAAAGCGGAATCAGCCTTACATATACCCCGGACAAAACGATTGCGTATGAAGAACTTGTCCGCGCACGGTACCAAGTAGCTGCGCATGGCTTCAAGTTTGCAGATGACGCCCAAGTGGGCATACAGATCACAGCCCGGTACCCGATTCCAAAGAGCAAAAGCAAGCGGATAAAAGCTGCCATGCTGGCCGGGCAAATTAAGCCAACGAAGAAGCCGGACTGCGACAACATCGTGAAAATTATCTGTGATGCTCTGAACGAAATTGCTTATCACGATGATGCGCAGATTGTGCTGGTTCAGATTGCCAAGGAATATGCCGACGAATCGCGGACGGACGTCAGGTTATGGGAAATTTGAAAACTAATTTTCTGTCAGACTTTTAACTAATTCAACTAAGTTTGAAAGTGCTTCGTATATAGCCAAGATGGCAACAAAGGCGGTACTTAATAGTATCTTATCTGGTAATATAAACGACCATTCCTTTGTGTTGAAATCGTAAAATAATATAATACCAGCTAAAAAGCCGTAAGCAATTATCTTGAATATAAGTATTAATAATCCCGGTATTTTCCGTCCAATAAATTTTGTGCTACCTGTTTGTTTCCAAAATATCCAAGTGAAAAATATTGTAATAGCTGACGCAACTATAAATAAATGTATTGGCTGCCAGACGAACATGTCCATAAATTTACTAAATGGAATAACAACGTTCTCAAAAGTTTTTTCCATGGATATTCCCCCATATTTTATTGATATTTCTCATTATATTTCATATTTTGTAAAGCACAAATGAATAGTGCTCATAAAAGCACAGGAAAGGGTGATACCATGACGGCCGACGAAGTATAGAAGCTGCTGAAAATCTATTATGATATTCCGTGCATGATTGATGAGGAGTGGGCCACCATCCGTCACTGCGAAGCTGAGAAAAACAAGATAACATTGCCGTCCGTCAACCTTACGGGGTTACCGGGCGGCAAAGGCATGACTGGGGACAGGACGGCCAGCATGGCACTGAAAGACCAGGCACGCTTCTACGAAAAGGAAGAAATGGCCTGCCAGAAACGAATTGTTGACTTGAAAGAGAAGCAGAACTGGCTGGGTGTTGCGCTTGGCAAGCTGGACCCGACCGACCGGTACATACTGGAGCTTCGGTACATGGGTGACCCGAAGAACCGGAAATACCGCCGTCGGCCGACGTGGAAGGAAATTGCGGATCAGGTGGAGCTGAGCGAGGGACGCGTCCGGGAACGGGTGCGGATCTCTTTGCTTCAGTTGGCCCTGCGTTCCGACCAGGTGGTATTCCCGAGCATGGTGCGCTGAAAGACCGCCGCTTTCCGCCGGAAATAGCCGGAGACAACCGGTTTCATGCGGATTTATTGTGCTACAATATAATTAGGGAATTTCAGAAAGGCGTTCGGCGATGGCCGGGCGCTTTTTTTATGCCCTGTGGGCAGCGGCACGACGACGGTTGCGTTCGTTTGAAGCGGTAGAAGATATACAGAGTTTGAGACGGATGCGAAATATTAGCAGGACAAACAAAAGCGTATTAGTAATGCTATTCTGGTAGTATCATAATAGGCATTTTTAGTGCCCCATTATGGTGTATAATATAAAAAACTAAAATGTGGTAAAATTCGGAGAAATTTTTGTAATATTCCTTCCAATATATGGCCAAATGTACTATAATGCAATTAATATAATATAGATATAGGAAGGAAGACTGTTTTGGATAAGAAAACTATGTATTATGGAAACTTCAATATTACATTCGGGAAAAATGAAGAACCAATGTTGTCACACTTTCTTGATGCAATATATCCAGCCTTTACAAGCAAAATAATTAGAGGCAATAAAGAGGCAGGAAAACCGGAGTATTCTTTCAGTGATGTAATGTTGAAGGAATATTCTGATGATAAACTTGCCTTAGTTGGGAACTGTATTAAAGATACGCAATATCAGGTTTTAACAACCAAGCAAGAAGATGGTACTCTAAAGGAAAATCCACGTCGAATTCCGACAGCACCCTATTCAAGATTTATTATTTTTTTAAATAATCATAGAATGGTTCTGATAAAAAATGAGCCACAGAGCCCTGATATTAGAAGTTTTCAGTTGACGGTTACACAAATACTCCATATATATAGGCAGCGTTATAATCACACTCCTAATAGAGAGCCAGATGATAGAATACCTTATGCGATTGTTAACATTGTTGATATGAAGTTAAAAGATGATATTGAGCGCGCAATTAGTGGCGTTTCGTCAATTGAAAGGTTTAACTTACGTTTTTTCCCACTAAACGGTGATGTAGATACGGTTCCAATAACTGCAGCTATAAGATCAAGGATGAAAAGGCTACAAAGTAATACAGCAAATTTGAAATTTAATTCACCGAAATCTAAAGAGGGCGTTGCTGATCTTGTAGAGGAAACTAGCGAAAGTGGCTTAGCAACGTTTAGAATATCAGGAAAAGATCAACACGGTCAGCCAATTGATCTTAAGCAGGACACATTTACATCTAGCCAAGATATTATGTATCGTGGGAATATAAGCGAGTCGGATGATTCGCATTTCATTGAGATAGCGAATAAAAATCCTATAATTTCAAAAATAGGGGAAGTTAATAGGCAAATATATGATAAATATAAGAAAGCCATAAAAGATTTATTTTCTAATTAAGTGAGATTGGTGGTAATAGAATGAATTCTGATAAATTATTCTGTCATAATGCAGAACAATTATCGGATATTAAACCTTCTTCAAAAATGTTGTTAAACTCTCTTAAAAAGCTTCTCCCACATAAAAATGATTATGGAAGTTTTATTATATCGGTAATTTTAAGCATAGCGTTATCTATAATTATTTGCTTGCATTCAAACATGATTCAATTGGCCTTATCAACATTTGAGATCATATTACCGATTATGATTGCAATTTTTGGCTGCGTTTTAACAGCTTTTTCAATTATAATCGCTGTTTCAAATGATACATTTTTACGAATTTTATCCACATCTGAGGCCAAAAGAGACAATTCAAAAAAATCTAATAGCATATTGGTGGAGTATATATCGTATTTCGAATCTGTTTTGTATATATACTTTTTTGGATTAATTATTACTGGACTTAATATGCTTTTCTTAAAGTGCATCCCAGATTGTTCCAATTTTACAATTAACTTTTACACTAGGAAACTAATAGCTATTATATTATTATCTATCTATTACGCATTAGCTTTTCGTATACTCTTTGAACTAAAAAGTACAATAGGAAATATGGTTGGGCTATTTCGTTTGAGTTTGGCCAATAAAAATTTGGATTTTTATGAAGACAGTATAGACAAAGAAACAGAGGAAACAAAACATGTTGATAAATAAAGCCATTTTGCATATATTTGACTCGATATCCGATATAATTGTCCTAGCGGATAAAGAAATGAATATGCAGGATAACACCATAAGTTCATATTTAGAGAAGCACATTCAGAAGAGTATGCTTGATCCGAATTTAAAATTTGGTTCATTCCAAGGCAACAGCCCCTTCTTGAATGATCTTCGAAAAGTAATTCAAGGCAATCTATCGCTCGAGTGCTTTTCGCGTCAGGTTGCAGAAACCTTTTTCTCAATCATTAAAGTAAGTGATCAAATAGAATCTACCGATTTACTTTTTTGCCAATATGAGGATAATTCGACAAACTATCTTGGTATAATCAATTTTGGTAACAAAAATGGTTATATCCATCAAGTAAATAATAAGGATGCGCAAGTACAGAACAACATTATTCATAATTTTGCAATCTTGCCAACAATCACTCAAAAAGTGAAAGAATGTATTTTTATAAATCTGGAAAATCTTGAGATAAAATATTGTGATAAATTACGCTACATTAATGGCCATGATGTGAATGTTTGGCCTGAAAAACTTCTACAATGCAGCACATCATTATCACCAAAAGAATCACTCAATATAGTAAAGAATATTACGAAAAATATTGCTGAACAAAATGGATATAATCCTACAAGTGTGCTTTCACATGCAAAGGAATATATAGTTGAGAATACTGAAATAAGTAATAGTATTGATACAGCAGATCTTGGCCGGGAGATTTTCCCGGATTCGGAATCTGTCCAAGCCAAATTTGTTGAGAAGACTGATGAAGCTGGAATCAAAGAAACGATTGCCATACCATCCTTTGCAGTTACGAGGGCAGAAAAGAGTCAAAAAATAAAAACTGACACAGGAATTGAAATAACTTTTCCGGTCAATTATTTTCATAATAAAGATTATATTGAATTCATTAATAATCCCGATGGAACAATTTCAATACAAATAAAGAATATTGGGAAAATAATTAACCGCTGAATAGCTTATCACATGGATATTTCGGGCGCCCATCGCGGCGTCCTTTTTTATGCCTATTTTTAGGAGGCGACGGCAAATGTGCAGTAAAAATTGTCCGTGGAATGAATGGCGGCGCTGCGGCAAGATGTTTTGCATTCTGCCGCGGTGTGTAAATAAAAACGTGAAACGAGGTGGTGAGCCATGTGGCGAAAGGCAAATATCAAAAGTGGCTGACAAAAGACGGTCGACTACTTCTGGAAGCTTGGGCGCGGGACGGCCTTACCGATGAGCAGCTTGCCCACAACATGGGAATCCGCCGGTCTACTCTTGCTGCTTGGAAGAAGAAATATTCGGACATATCGGACGCCGTAAAAAGGGGCAAAGAAGTCGTTGATATTGAGGTTGAGAATGCACTTTTGAAGCGGGCAAAAGGTTTTCAGTACGATGAAGTGACGTTGGAAGGCGGCATTGAGACCAAGCGCGTTACAAAAATGGTTGCCCCCGACACCGGAGCGGCCGCCATGTGGCTGAAGAACCGTCAACCGGACAAGTGGCGCGACCACCCAGTGGACACACAGACCGACCAGGCAGAAAATAATCTGCTTGAAGAAATCAGGGAAAGCGCAAAGGGAGTTGACGCGGTGTGCGGTACGGACGATTCAGCCAAAGGCAGCTGATTACACTGGAATGGTGGCAACTGCCGCGGTACGCCGGGTATGATGCCATACTGTGCGACGGTTCAATTCGTTCTGGTAAGACTCTTTCCATGACGGTTGGATTCGTTATGTGGAGTATGACGCAGTTTAACGGTCAAATTTTTGCCATCTGCGGCAAGACGATTGAATCCCTGCGGCGCAACGTTATTTTACAAATGCCGCATTGGCTGGAAGGATTGTTTCAGGTGGAAGAGCGGCGCAGTGAAAACAAGCTGATTATTTCTGCCGGTGAGCATAGAAACAGCTATTTCATGTTTGGCGGGCGTGATGAAAGTTCTTATATGCTGATTCAGGGCATGACGCTTGCCGGTGTGCTTTTCGATGAAGTAGCCTTGATGCCGCGCTCGTTTGTGGAACAGGCACTTGCCCGCTGCAGTGTTCCCGGTAGCCGATTTTGGTTTAACTGTAACCCGGAAAGCCCTTCACATTGGTTTTATCTGGAATGGGTGCAGCAGGCGCGGAAGAAGAATACTTTGCATCTGCATTTCACGATGGACGATAACCTGACGCTGTCACCGAAAGTTCGGAAGCGCTATGAAAATATGTATTCCGGCGTTTTCTATGACCGCTATATTCTTGGGAAATGGGTAGTGGCGGAAGGATTGATTTACCCGGAACAGGCAAATGGGCAGGGTGTCGTACCGAACAAGCCGCGTGACTATGTGCAGTATTATATCTCCTGCGACTATGGCACACTGAACCCTTGCAGCATGGGGCTGTGGGGGCTGTATCAAGGCGTGTGGTACCGCTGTGACGAGTATTACTACAGTGGCCGAGACACCCAAGCACAGCGCACAGACGAAGAGTATTACACTGCGCTGCAGCAGCTTGCGGGCAACCGAAAAATTCAGGCAGTAGTAATTGACCCGTCGGCGGCCTCATTCATTACCTGCATTCGCAGGCATGAGCGGTTTTACGTTCGACCGGCAAACAATGATGTCCTCAATGGCATTCGACGCACTGCTGCAGCTTTCCATGACGGTAAGATTGCGGTATGTGAAAACTGCTCCGGCGCAATTACAGAATTCAAATCCTACCGCTGGGATGACAAAAAAGCAGAGGATAAACCGATTAAGGAAAACGACCACGCAATGGACGACATTCGATACTTTGTAAATACCATTCTGCAAGGTCCGACCTTCAGCTTTGAGTAAAAGAGGTGATACAGTATGCCATATTTTTTTGATGGGGAAACCGAAACAACCCATATTAACGGAATTATTCAGGCAGGAGCAGCCTCCCGGATGAGCGACCGGCAGTTCCTTGCCTATCAGATTCAGCAGTGGAAACAATCTCATCAGCGCAGGGCACAGATTACCGGCGTTAAGTACCAGCGCGGCGAACAGGACATCCTGCACCATCAGCGCACGGCCATAGGAAAAGACGGTAAGCTGGAAGTGATACATAACCTGCCAAACGCTCAGATTGTAGATAACCAATACGCTCGGATGGTAAACCAGAAGACGGATTATTTGCTGGGGAAGCCTCCGACTTTCGACAGCGAGGATAAGGCTTATATCGCCGCGCTTCAAAAGATTTTCGGTGCGCGCTTTCTGCGGCAGCTGCGGCTGCTTGGCGAGGACACGCTGAACGGCGGCATAGGGTGGCTGATGCCATATTACGATGATTCCGGTGCATTTCAGTTCCTCCGGTTCGAACCATATCAGGTCTTGCCGTTTTGGGCAGACGCGGAACACACAAGGCTGGATGCTGCAATTTATTTGTACGAAGCCGAAACCTATGAGGGTGAAGCTGAAAAAATAGTGGAACACGTGGAAGTTTTCTCGTTGGGCGGCATCGACTATTTTGTTTATGAAAACGGTGTGCTTACGCCGGAAACTCCGTTTCATACGCCCTATGCCGCCATTGGCGGCCAAGCACTGAACTGGTCGAAAATCCCGCTTGTGCCATGGAAATTCAATGCCGCAGAAACTCCGCTGATTTGCCGTGTGAAGCCTTTGCAGGACGCTATCAACTTAATGGAGTCGGCCTTTGAAAACGGAATGCTGGAAGACCCGCGCAATACCATTCTCGTTGTCGTCAACTATGACGGCACTGACCTTGGAGAACTCCGGCGCAACCTTGCGACATATGGCGCAGTAAAAGTCCGCAATGACACCGGCAGCCCGGGCGGCGGCGTCAGCACGCTTAATATCGAACTGAACGCTGAAAATTACAAGACAATTCTTTCCCTGTTCAAACAGGCGCTGATTGAAAACGCCCGCGGCTATGATGCTAAGGACGACCGGCTAAACGGAAATCCGAACCAGATGAATATCCAGTCTATGTACAGCGATGTTGATCTCGATGCGAATGCCATGGAAACCGAATTTCAGGCCAGCTTTGAAGAACTGCTCTGGTTTGTCAATGCCCACCTTGCAAATAGCGGGGTGGGTAATTTTGACGGGGTGCCGGTGAAGATTACCTTTAACCGAAATGTACTGATTAATAACAGCGAGCTAATCCAGCAGTGTAAGGACAGTGTCGGAATTGTCAGCGACCGCACAATTTTGGCGCACCACCCGTTTGTGGATGACGTCGACAAAGAATTGGAGCAGCTGAAAGAGCAGAAGCAGGAGGAAATTCCGGCTTATCCGCCCGGCGTATTCCCACAGCATGATAATGGACAGCCCCAGGAACCGGTGAGCAGCAATGAAGAATCCTGATTACTGGGCAAAGCGCATGAGCGCCCTTATGGACGCGGAAATGCACAAGGCCGATGATTATGGCAAGGACGTTTCGGCGGCCTACCGGCAGGCGGCACGTTCCATGCAGGCCGACATTGAAAAGTGGTGCGCCAAATTTGCCGACAACAACGGCATCAGCATGGCGGAAGCGAGAAAAGCCCTCAAAAAAGACGAGCTGGAAGAATTCCATTGGACGGTGGGAGAGTACATTAAGCACGGCGAAGAAAACGGCATATCTGCCGACTGGATAAAGCAACTTGTGAATGCATCCTCCCGCGTCCATATCAGTCGTCTGGAAGCATTACAAATACAGTGTTATGAGCGCGCCAATGAGGCGACAGGCGGCCTTGAAAACGGCTTGCATGATACACTTTCCAGCATTTACGAAGATACCTATTACCATACAGCTTACGAAGTGCAGAAAGCTGCCGGGCACGGTGCCCCATTCGCAAAAATAGACACGGCACAAATAGACAAAATTCTTTCGAAACCATGGGCGGCGGACGGTGCCGATTTTAGTGAACGCATCTGGAAGAACCGCACGCAGCTGCTGCAAGAACTGAACGCCGGGTTGACGCAGGGCATCATTCGCGGGGACCCGCCGGATAAACTGGTGCAGCACCTTTCTAAAAGGTTTGATGTTTCGGAGAACCGCGCACAGACGCTGGTGCAGACTGAAAGCACGTTTTTTGCCAATCAGGCGCAGGCCGACAACTTTGCGGAACTTGGTGTCGAGAAATACGAGGTTGTTGCCGCTCTGGACAGTACAACTTGTGAAACGTGTGCTGCCATGGACGGCAAACAGTTTCCACTGAAGGAAGAAGCGCCGGGTATCAATGCTCCGCCGTTTCACGCTCGCTGCCGCTGCTGCAAAGCGCCAGTGGTGGAAGATGAGGTGCCCGGAGAGCGTGCCGCCCGCGGCGAAGACGGCAAGACTTACGATGTCCCGGAAAACATGACCTATAATGAGTGGCAAGCACAATGTGTGGACAGCATATCCCAAAAGGATAATGTTGTAAATTCAGACGGGAGTGGTATAATAAAAGCAATTACCGGAGCCAGAATTACGGATCAGTTTGGGAAAGCGGCGGTTGCTCATGCAGAACGGTATTACGGGCTTGTCCGCAGCATGAAGACCGATGTTTCCCGTATCGCTCAGAATACAGGAATGCCAGAATCCGAAATACAGCGTATCAAAAATTTTGTGTTTCTTGAAAAGCATAATTTAGGAAATGGAAAACCCGAATATTTCTTCCCGGATTTTGCAATGGCACAATCGTGGCAACGGCTGATTGATGGACATCCGGAACCACATGATTACACATTGCTGCGGCATGAAAAACTGGAAAATGAACTGATGGACAGTGGCCTATCTCAAAGTGAAGCACACATTCAGGCCAGCAAGAAATACAATTATACCAAGGAGAGTGATGATTACTATGGTCAGGCTAAAAAACATAAAAATAAACGATAATACGGCAGAAGCTGATTTTATCCCAGAAGATAGTAGTCAAAACGGCCATGTTGTTGTAAACCTCTCGACTGGAGAGTTAGTCAGCTGCGAAGATGTAAAAGGCTATGGAGCATCTTATCCGGGCCATGCGATGATGAAGCTCATCCAGCTTGCAAAAGAGCACAGCACAGAAAAAGAATGTTTGGTTATGTGGTACTAAACCGCCTCACCTTTTGGCAGGCGGTATTTTTATGCCCAATTTCAGAAACAGGCAGCCTTCACGGGCTGCTTTTTTCATACCAAAAAACAGGAGGTATTTTATGAAGAAAGAAGATTTTACAGCGCTTGGCATCAGCGATGAACTTGCCGGAAAAGCCGCCGCAGCGTCCGCAAAGGAACTGGAAACTTATGTTGCCAAGGGCGAGTATGACACGCTCACGGCGGCAAAAACGCAGCTTGAAAAAGACGTCAAGGCGCGGGACAAACAGATTGACGGCTTGAAAAAGGTAGACCCGGCAAAGCTTCAGGAGCAGATTACGCAGCTTCAGACCCAGAACACCAATGACAAGGCCGCCTATGAAAAGCAGCTGAAAAGCCAGAAAGTGGAGTCTGCGGTGCAACTTGCGCTTACGGGTGCAAATGCGCTGAATACAAAGGCTGTGCGCGCCTTGCTGGACGTCGACCCGGAGAAGGCTGAGTTCGATAACGCTGGTGCCGTGAAAGGCCTTTCTGACCAGATTAAAAAGCTCCAGACCGCCGATGACAGCAAGATGCTGTTTCAGGCGGCGGACACAAAACCGGCTTTCAAAGGGTTCAAGCCTGCGGAAGGCCGTGACGAGCCGCCGGACGGCGGCATGGACGATTTCTTTTCAGCAGCCATGAAGGGCGCAGGAATTAAAAACGACGATGGAGGTAAAAAGTAATGGCGAATTCGATTGAGTATGCAAAAAGGTTTATGCCGATTGTGGATGGCATCTACAAAAGCGCCAGCCTGACGCAGGGTATGGACGCGGCTGTGCAGCCGGATTTTTCGGGTGTGGATGAGGTTCGGGTGATGAAGGTTTCCACAACCGGCCTCGGCGATTATTCCCGCACGGCTGGCTACCCGAAAGGTGACGTTTCCGTCAGTTGGGAAACGCTGAAACTCACAGAGGAACGCGGCAAGGAAATCAGCATCGACCGCATGGATAATGAGCAGACGCTCGGGCTTGCTTTCGGCACGGTGACGGGCAGCTTCATGAAGGAACATGTTATCCCGGAACTGGATGCCTACCGTTTTGCAAAGTATGCATCCAGCGCGAACATCAGCAAAGCAACGGCTGCCGCATTGGACAAAGGCAGTATTCTTTCCGCCATCGACGAAGCATCCCGCCAGATGGATGCGGACGAAGTGCCGATGGAGGGCCGCAGGCTGTATATCAACAGCGACCTTAAACCGGTGTTAAATCAAGCTGTTTCCCGCCAGTGGGGCTCTGACAATGGTATCACGAATCAGCTTTCCGGCTATAACGGGATGCCGATTGTGTACGTCCCGTCATCCCGCTTTTACACCGGCATTACCTTGAACGACGGCTCCACAAACTGGGGGTTTACAAAAGGTACCGGCGCGTCGAACATCAATTTCCTGATGATTTACCCGCAGGCAATTCTCCAGGTCGTAAAGTTCAGCCTGCCTAAGATTTTTACTCCGGATGAAAACCAGAAGACGGATTCATGGTTGTTCCAGTTCCGCGAGTACCATGACGCCTTTGTTTACGAGAACAAGGCCAAGGGCGTTTACCTGCACGCGAAACCGACTGCCTGAGAAATGAGGTGATTTGAATGCTGATTTGCAAAGGCGGAATTACCCGCAATATTGATGCCAATAACCTTCAGGTTTACAAGAATCGTGGCTACGAGCCGGTTCCGGAAGCTGCAGATTTGGAAGTTCCGGAAGCAACTGCTGTTCCAGAGCCGGAGCCTTCGGCGAAAATGGGGAAGATTACTCCCCCAAAAAAGGCAGCGGAATGAGCGCCTTAAAAGACGATGTCACTGCCCGGCTGAAAATGCTGGGTTGTGACGTGGCGGCGGACGATTGGGCACTTGATTTCTGTATTGATAGAGGTGCACATGAAATCTGCGATGCCTGTGGCCTTGACGATGTCCCAGACGGACTGCACGATGCACAGGTAGACCGCGCCGTCGGTGCTTTTCTTAGTGCCAAGTATGCTGTGGGCGACCTTTCGGAGAAACAGATGCAAAAGGCAGCGCAGCAGATAAAATCCGGTGACACCACGGTTCAGTTCACGGCGGATGCGACGCCCCAGCAGCGCATAAGCGCGGCCATTGGGACGCTGTGCGCCGCCGGACAGGATCGCTTTTCGCATTACCGGAAGCTGGTGTGGTGATGAGCCTTTGTAATGAGATACAGGCTGCGCTTTCGACGCTTTACACGGGTAAATGTACAGTGACGGAGAGGCAGCCGTATGAAACGCCGTCAGGCCTTACAAAATATCGCGACGTTACGGTGCTGAAAAACCAGCCGTGCCGCTTGTCGTACAGTTCCGCTCCTGCCGTGTCCGGCGCAGACGGTGTCCCGGCATTGACGCAGGAAATTAAGCTGTTTCTGCCGCCTGGCGTCGTTGTAAAGCCGGGAAGCAAAATTACGGTTACGCAGGCGGGTAAAACGGAAGCCTACTGTCAAAGCGGACAGTCTGAGGTCTATGAGAACCATACGGAAATCATGCTGAATCTTTGGAAGGAGCATCCGTAATGGACACACACGGTGACTTCGACTTTTCACAGTTCACTGAATTTGTAAAGCAAATAGAACAGCTCGAAAAGAATATGCCGGAGTTTTGCGAGTACATGGCAAAGCAGCTTGCAGCAGAG
Source organism: Bacillota bacterium (assembly GCA_023417635.1). Classification (GTDB taxonomy): domain Bacteria; phylum Bacillota; class Clostridia; order Oscillospirales; family Acutalibacteraceae; genus Thermocaproicibacter. The sequence continues at coordinate 38,415 of JAEZFF010000117.1, forward strand.
CTGCTGCGAAAATGTATTAAGCGTACGCCGGTTATTTCAGGAAAACTGAGGCAAAATTGGCGTGCCTCTGCCGTACAGAAAGCCGGAGAAAATTATGAAATCACCGTTTCCAATAATGTACTCTACGCTTCTTATGTGGAGTATGGCCACCGGCAGGACCCGGGGCGGTACGTTCCTGCAATCGGAAAACGTCTTGTCAAAGCATGGGTGCCCGGCCAGTTCATGATGACAATTTCCGCACAGGAAGTGGAGCAGGGCGCGGAGGCAAAAATTCAGCGCACACTGGAAAAGTATCTAAAGGGAGTACTCGGATGATAAACGAAACGATTGATGGGATTGCCGCAGCATTAAAGGCAGAATTCAAGCTGCCGGTGCTTGCGGATGATTCCGAACAGGACTTCCCGGAGCCAGGCTTTCTAATCCACCCGATTCAAATTTCCGGGCAGCCATTCCCCTGCGGGCAGCACAAGAAAATGCAGCCGTTTGACATTCTATACTTTCCCGTGAAGGGGGAGGACCGCACGGCACTGTATGATATTGCAGAACGCGCGGAACAGGCACTGCAGGTAATATCCGTGGACGGTGCAAAAATACGGGCAACAAAGTGGAGCACTCAGGTCATTGACGGGGTGCTCCATTGCTTTGCCAACTATGATGTCTTCGTGGACGAGCGGAAGGTACTTGATAACATGATGAATATGCAGTCCAGACAGACAACAAAGAAAGAGTGAAATGTATGGATGAGGAAAATACGGTGCAGGAACCTTCCTACACAAAAGAGCAGCTGATTGGTTCCAGACGATATGCGGGAAAGCGGGATTTACTGGAAGCGCTGCTCGCAAATGATGAAAGTTATACCTGCAAACAAGCGGATGCTATTTTGCAGAGCTTCCTGAAAGGCAAGGTGAATTAAATGGCTTTTGGAGGCGGGACTTTTACGTCCCAGAATAAAATCCTTCCCGGCGCGTATATCAACTTTATTTCTGCGCAGCGTGCGTCGGCGGCCCTGTCCGACCGCGGCATTGTTGCGATGCCCTTAGAACTGAGCTGGGGTACGGAAAGCGGAGTTATAACGGTTACCTCACAGGACTTTTTGGAAAACAGCAAGAAAATATTCGGCTATGGATATACAGATGACCACATCAAACCGCTGCGCGAGATTTTCAAAAATGCGCGGATGCTGTATGCCTATCGTCTCGGGACAGCCACGAAAGCAGCCAACGATTACGGTACAGCAAAGTATGGGGGAACCCGCGGCAACGACATTCAGACGGTAATAGCAACCAACGTGGATGACGCTTCAAAATTTGATGTTGTGACTTTGCTTGACGGCAAATCGGTCGATACGCAGACGGTTGACAGAGCAGCGGCTCTGAAGCCGAATGATTTTGTCGATTTCAAGAGCACCGCCACGCTGAAAGCAACGGCGGGTACGCCGATGACCGGCGGGGCAGATGCTGAGGTAACCGGCGACGATTATCAGGCCGTGCTTAATGCATTGGAGCCTTATGCTTTCCATGCTCTTGGCTGCCCCACCAAAGACGAAAAGGTTGAGTCACTGTTTACCGCATTTACAAAACGGATGCGGGACGAAGTGGGTGCAAAATTCCAGACAGTGCTTTACCGGGCAAAAGAAGCTGACTATGAAGGCATTATCTCCGTTGACAATGCGTGCACAGGCAACGGAGAGCCGGAATACGGCCTTGTATATTGGCTGACCGGCGCAGAAGCAGGGTGTGCAGTGAACAAATCCTGCGGCAATAAAAAGTATGACGGCGAATACACCGTCAAAGCGGATTATACGCAGCTGCAGCTGGAACAGGGACTGAAATCCGGGAAGCTGATGTTCCACAGTGTGGACGGTGAGGCGCATATCCTTTCGGATGTCAACACGTTTATCAACTTCATGCCGGATAAAAATGAAGATTTCAGCTTTAACCAGGTAATCCGCGTGCTTGACCAGATTGCCAATGATACGGCGACGCTGTTCAATAAGCGCTATCTCGACAAAGTGCAGAATGACAAATCCGGCCGCGTCAGTTTTTGGTCTGACCTTGTAAAGCTGCACGAGGAGCTTCAGCAGCTGCGTGCCATTGAAGATTTTGACAGCAAAGATATTGAAGTCGGCGCCGGAGAAGCAAAAAATGCCGTGTCTGTGTCAGAATCGGTCAAGCCTGTGTGCGCGATGGAAAAACTCTATATGAGCGTCGTTGTGGAATAAGGAGATGAAAAGGAATGCCTAAAATTACAATGTCGCCGGGCGATGTCATTTCCGCTTCAGAAGCCGAATGCTATGCCACCATCAGTGGCAACCGCTACAACGTGATAAACGCGGTAAGCCTCGAAGCTAAAATGGAAAAGAAGAAAAAGGAAGTGCCAATTCTCGGCCGGGTGGCAAACGGCAACAAAACTACCGGTGCCAAATTGACCGGAAAGATGACGGTGCACTATGTATCTTCCATTATGCGTCGGATCGCAATCGACTACCTCCATACCGGGAAAGACACCTACTTTGAAATTCA
>JAEZFF010000007.1 GCA_023417635.1 Bacillota bacterium
CGAGGCTTTCGGCACGGAATAAAATGAATCCAAGGCAAACAAGCGCAAAGGTGCGCAATGTCCGGAACAGGCGAAAGCCAAATCCGGCGGTGCGAATGTGAAGTGCATTGTTGATTTTCTGGAAAAGAGGCCGGCACAGCATGGCTGCAATAATCATGACGCCATAGTAAACGCCGTACATAACATAGTGCCAGTCGGCACCGTGCCACAAACCGGTTGTAATCCATACAACAGCAAGCCCCAGAACAGCCGGTGCGCTTTTTCCAAAGTAAGTGCCAAAGTGCTTCCGGCAGAACTTCCCAAACCGCATTCCGCCCTTGGAAAGGCATACGGGGTAAAACAGGTAGTCCCGGAACCAGGTGCCAAGTGTAATATGCCATCTGCGCCAAAATTCAGCAACATTTTTTGAAAAATAGGGCCGGTCAAAGTTTTTGGCAAGCCGAATACCGAAAAATTGAGCCGCGCCTGTGGCAATGTCGACGCATCCGGAAAAGTCGGCATAAATCTGCACCGCATAGATAACGGCAATCAAAGCGTTCTGCAGGCCGCTGTACGAGCGGTAACTCCGGTAGACCATACCTACCAGCAGCCCGGCCCGGTCTGCGATTACAACTTTTTTAAAATATCCCCAAAGCATCAACTGCAAAGCGTATTTGGCGTTGTTGTAGTCAAAGTCATGCGGTTCGTAGAGCTGGGGCGCCAAGTCGCCGTAACGGCCAATCGGCCCTTCCAGAATCTGCGGGAAAAAACAGACAAACAGCGCAAATTTTGCAAAATTCCGCTCCGGTGGAAATTTTCCGCGGTAGACGTCAATCACATACCCCATAGCCTGAAAGGTATAAAAGGAAATGCCAAGGGGCAGAACCAGGCGAAAAACCGGGACTGCTGCCGATGAGTGGAAAAACCGCAGCAGACCGTTTAAATTGCTGCAAAAAAAGTTTGTATACTTTAAAACAGCCAGTATGCCAAAGTTGGTGAGCAGAGCCGCCGCGACGATTTGCTTTTTTTGATGCTTGCAGCGCCCTCGGGCTGCCTTCTTTTCCTCTTTTGCAAGGTTTGGCCCTGCAGAAGCCAGAAAAGAACACAGGCCTTCCTCTGTTTTGCCCATCCCAAGGCCGGCAAAGTAGGCTGTAACGGTTGTGCAGAGCAGAAAAACAAAGAACTTAATTCCGGTAAACAGGTAAAATACAATGCTGACTGCAAGCAGCCAAATCCAGCGGAATTTTTTTGGCGTTGCATAATACAGCATTCCCGCGATGGGGAAGAAAAGAAAAAACTGGAACGAATTAAACGGCATGATCTTGTCCTCTTACTTAATCTTCCTTCAATCTGTTAATCATGGCTTCCATTGCCGCAGCAGAATTGAAGTTTTCCGGAACGACTTCTTCTACCGGAATCGAAACGTCAAACTCTGATTCCATTTCCGCAACGATGTTAACGATGTCGAGTGAATCCAGAATTCCTGCGTCAATCAGATCTTCACGGTTGTCTGCTTGAATGTCCGGGCGGAATTCTTTCAGTATTTTTAAAATTTCTTCTTTCATGCTTTTTCTCCCTTTTCCGTAAGACTGTTTTTTAATAGAACACGGTCAATTTTTCCGTTGGCGTTCAGCGGCATACGCTGGACTTTTAACAGCCGGTTTGGCAGCATATATTTTGGTACAAGCTGCCGAAGCCCGGTGAGAATCTGTACGTCGGTCAGGCTTTCCGATTGGTAAAACAGCACGATCTGGTTTGCCTGCTCATCGTTCACGATACACCCGGTTTCCATGCCGGGCAGCGACATCACAGCGGTTTCAATTTCGCCAATTTCAATCCGGTGCCCCATGTGCTTTATCTGAAAATCTTTACGGCAAAGGTAAATTAATTCGTTCCGTTGATTATATTTCACTAAATCACCGGTTTTATAAATAAGTTCCGGATAATTTTTATTCAGCGGATTCTGCACAAAAGCCTGCGCCGTTTTTTCGGGGCTGCCATAATAGCCGCGTGAGAGGCATGTCCCCCGCACGCAAAGCTCGCCGGTTTCGCCTTGTTTTGCCCGCTTGCCGCCTTCCGTGAGGACAAGAACATCGGTGTTTGCACAAGGGAAACCAATCGGCAGCGGTTCGTCATCCGCGAATTCCCGTTCCACAGGGAAGAAGGTACAGGCGTCGGTAATTTCAGTTGGCCCGTAAAGGTTTGCATAAAAAACATCCGGCAGCATTCTGCGCCAGATGTTTAGCTGCTTGTTCGGCATAACTTCGCCGCAGAAAAGCACCTTTTTTAAATACTTCGGCAGAAGCTTCTCCAGTACACCGGAATTTGCCACATGAATCAGAGCGGATGGAACCCAGAAAATCGTGTTAATGCTCTTTTCATTTAAATACTCCATCAGCTTGATTGGGAACATAAACAGTTTTTCTGGGAGAATGTACATGGTAGCTCCCGATTTCAGTGTGCAGTAGATGTCGAGAATGGAATTGTCAAAATAGAATGGAGCCTGGTTTCCAAACTTTGTATCGGGGCCAAAATGGAATGTTTCGCAGACCCAGTCAATGTAATCCATTACGGAACGGTGACAGATTGTCACGCCTTTTGGCATACCGGTTGAGCCGGAAGTAAACAGAACGTAGAGGGGGTCGGTGTCAATCTTTTTGGCAAGGGCCGTTTCAATTTTTGCGTCGTCAACAGGATGTGCGACAGCCTGTTCCATCAGCACCGTATTTTTCTCTGTAAAACCGAGAGACTGAGCAAGCGGCAAAAAATCAGCCGAAGTGACAGCCACCCTGGGATGCAGTGTTTCTACAATTTTTTCCAGGCGTGCTTTTGGCGATGCTACATCAAGCGGCGTATAGAAGTTAGCACTGTATGTCACGCCAAAGAATGCCGTCAGGCAGGCAACGCTTTTGGGGAGGAGAATTACAGTGGGGACATTGATGGTGCTCCCTGTAATGCCCATTATACTAGAAGCAACAGCTTTTGCCTGCTGCTGCATCTCAGCAAACGTTACGCTGGTTTTGCTGTCGGCATAGGCTACATGGTTGGGATAGCTCCGAGCGGTATTTTCCAAATAGTAAATTACATTGTTCCGCATAAAGCCGTACCTTTCTTTTCTTAATTTAAAGTATATTCCAAATAGATAGATTATAGGTTTCGGCTTTTTACTTGTCAATCTAATCCACACAACTGTAACTATTATTTTACAATTACATAATATGTTGAATTTTAGAGTGAACTCTAAATTGAATAGAAAAATATGGTCTGCAACTATGCGCCGAACGGCCTGCACCATGGCTTTCAAGAATTGCTTCCACATATTATAAAGGGAGTTGTAGATGGAACCATCTGCGTTTTAATGTTACAGATTTGTAATTCCAACTTTTGGATAAGAAGAAAAACATTATGAGTCAGCAGCCAAGATATGGTGGAATCGGGCTGCAGGCACAAAGCACAGAAAATAGAAAAAGATGAAAAGGTTTGTCTGTGGGAAACGATTGGGGTTGAATAATGTTATATTATAGGATATACTGAATTCATAATATGGTATCTGAAGCAATAGACAGCATGATATACATACTGTATTATTAGTGAGAGATTATACTCAGATTAATCAAGTCCAGAGAAATAATTTTATAAAATGGGGAGTGAACGGTGTTGCGGAAAAAATTTTCCTATTTTGCCAAGTCCTCGGCAGCGCTGCTCTGCACGGCCGCAGTCCTGATGGCCGGAATGCCGCTTGGTGCCGGCGCTGCTTCTTTGTCGGCAACCACAACGGACTACTTGAACCTGCGCCAGGGCGCTGGCACCAATACGCGGGTGCTGCTGACACTCAGCAAAAATGTCCCTGTTTCAGTACTCGACAATTCTAACGGCCAGTGGGCCAAGGTTTGCACTTCCAGCGGGAAGGTTGGGTATTGTTTTAAACAATATCTGAACTTTTCCGGAAGCTCTTCCAGCAGCTCGTCCAGCCAGTTGACGGCTGTGACGACAGACGTTCTCAATATGCGCACGGGGCCGTCGACCGGCTATGGCATCGTATCCATTCTGCAAAACCGCACTTCGCTGAAAGTGCTTGATAACTCCAACAGCCAGTGGGCAAAGGTACAGGCGTCGAACGGCCGTCAGGGCTGGTGCTGCAAAGACTACCTGAAGATTTCCGCTGTTCCTGCTGCCACACCGAAACCGTCGCCTTCCGCACCGAAGGCGACAGGCCTTACGGCAACTACAACGGATTATCTGAACCTCCGCACCGGTGCCGGAACAGGGTACCGCGTCATTGTGACTTTGGCCTGCGGCACTTCGGCTTCGGTACTTGACAATTCCAATTCCGGCTGGGTTAAGGTTCGTACTTCTAGTGGAACTGAGGGCTGGTGCAGCCGTCAGTACCTGAAAATTTCGGGCGGAAGCTCGACTGCCTCAAAGCCTAAACCATCCTCCTCTACTGGAAGCAAGCCCGGAACGAATACCGGTTCTTCTTCAGCTGGAAACATTACGGGTGCTGTAGTAACAGCTGACGTTCTGCGCCTGCGGCAAGGTGCAAGTACCTCTACCCGCGTTTTAGATGGCCTTTCCTATGGTTCCAAGCTGAAAGTGTTGAGTGCGCCGCAAAACGGCTGGGTAAAAGTTCAGACTTCCAGCGGCAAGGTTGGTTATGTAAGCGCACAGTATGTGAAATTGACTTACAGCAGTGGAGGCCAGCAGAGCAATACGACTGGTGGTAATACACAATCAAAGCCAAAGCCTGTGCCTTCCGCACTTACGGGCGCGGTGGTAACGGCTGATGTTCTTCGCCTGCGGGAAGGCCCAAGTACTTCCACCAGCGTTTTGGGCAGCCTGCCGAACGGTACCTCTCTTAAGGCGCTTGGCACGCCGCAGAATGGCTGGCTGAAAGTTCAGACTTCCGGCGGCAAAGTCGGCTATGTGAGTGTACAGTATGTGAAGCTGACTTACGGCAGCGGAAGCCAGCAGAGTGGAACGACCGGCGGAAACACAAATCCAAAACCTGCGTCACCGGTGCTTACAGGCGCTTCAGTAACGGCGGACATTCTTCGCCTGCGGGAGGGTCCAAGTACTTCTACCCGTGTTTTGGGTAGCCTGCCGAACGGTACATATCTCAAAGCTCTCAGTACACCGCAGAATGGGTGGCTGAAAGTACAAACTTCCGGCGGCAAGGTCGGCTATGTGAGCGCAGAGTATGTAAGGCTGCTTTATAATGGAAGCACGGGCGGCAGCACAAGCGGAAATCTTTCGATTGCCGTTTCTTCGGCTTCTGTTCCCCAGGGCAAAACAATCTGGCTGAAGCCTTCGGTTTCCGCTTCATGGTCAAGCAGCAATGCCTCCGTTGCAAAAGCTGTAAACGGTTATGTTTATGCGCTTTCGCCCGGAACTGCAACAATTACCGCTGCTTCCGGCAGTTCAAAGGTTTCCTGTGCAGTTAAGGTCACAGCGGCAGAGCCGGTGCGTACTGCTTACGCAGCTCCGAACATCGCGGCGCCGGGGCAGGAGATTACCCTCACCGCCGTAACGGATGCTTCGCGCACAGGGGTTCAGTTCTCCGTTTCCACTGGCAGTGGAACAAAAATAGTTAAAGCAAATTTTTGCCGGACTGAAACGACAAATGGAATTCCTACAAAAGTCTGGACGGCTGTAGTTTCGTTCCCGACTTCCGGCGTTTACTCCTACACTGCATATTCTGCAAAAGGCGGGGCTTACTCATCGGAAGGATTTACTTCAGATGTCATGGTTGCCACACAGGGCAGTGAAACAGTAACAACGAGTGAGCAGCGCCGCGCAAGCGACAAAATTCTCCGTTTAATTGCAAACTGGGAAGGTTACAGCCCTGAAGTTTATGCGGACACGCTGACCTACAGCAATGTGCCAACGATTGGCTATGGCTGTACATTGGGTGCGGGTAACATTTTCTACGACAACCTCAGCCAGACGGAAGCGTGGTCGCAGATGGTAAACAATGTGAACCATTCTTCCTATACCACTGAACTGAATCGCATGGTCGCAAATAACCACTTTTTAATGAATCAGAACCAGGCGGATGCTCTGATCAGCTTTGCTTATAATGTAGGTGCAGGGTATTTTAACGGCAGCACGGAAATGGATTTCCGCCGCATTATGAAGAATGCAGTTGTTCCTCCGAATATTTCAGGTTCCGGCCTTGCGGCAACCGTTACTTATGATGCATCCATGCGTTCAAACCACGAGCTTTCTGCTGAAGCACTGTGCAGAGTGACGCCTGGAATGCGGGTAACGGTAACAGATACCTATTTCCCGAAGCCAAAGGATGGCTGGTACCAGATTCGCCTTTCCAACGGCAGCACCGGGTGGATTAATTCCGGCTATGTGAATTTTGACGCGTCCGGCAGCATGAAGCATGATTTAAACTATACCAATGCTTACGCTTTTGGCACGGAGCTGATTCTTTGGAACCAGGCGGGCGGAAAGTTCTATACTGGGCTGTTCTACCGCAGGCTCGCCGAGGCCAATATCTACAATTACGGCGATTACAGCGCTACGCGTTCCAACCAGTATAATTACACTTATCCGCCTTCCGCAGCAGACCTTGACTAACAGAAAGCAGACAAAAAGGCTT
>JAEZFF010000044.1 GCA_023417635.1 Bacillota bacterium
CTATCTGAACCGGGGAAGCGTCATTTGGTATTTTAAGCGTAAACGGCGCATCTGCCGGAAGAGTATCCTCATAAGCATAAACAAATGGGATTCCCGCCGCACAGTATTCACGCGACTTGAGCGGCGAAAGGTAAGTCAGGTTAATCCGATAAACGCCAAGCGAAGACACTGCGGCATCACACTGATTGTAAAGTGCTGCAAGCCCCTGTGCGTTTTTGTAGCCCAGAAATGAAACCAAATTGCCAAGGTTCTGCTCTTCAGCATACGTTTTCAGCGCGTTGATGGTTTCGTTAGCGCCTACAAGGTCAAAGTGGACATCCGGGCTGCCCGCTAGGCGGGAATTACGGTACTGCACAAGGCCTTCCAGCACGCGGGAATAACCGTGCGCAACGGAAGTGCCCGCAACACCCAGCAAGTGCACCGTTTCGCCTGGCTGCCGCCTTTCTTGCTTTACGGCAATTTTGTCAACCTCAACGCCATTATCAACCGTCCGTGCAGGAATACCCCAAAGTCTTTCAACCGACTGCCCGAAAACAGCCAGCACATCCACTTTTCGCTTCATACGCGGTGCGGAAGTAAAATGCTGAAACACTTCGAGCACATGTCCCATAAAGGCACGTATGTCCCTTTTCTGCCGGTCAACTCGGAAAAAGCGCTTGTATTCCCCCCAGTATGGGTAGGTTGCCACTTCAAAGATTACTTTACAGGAGGGGTTCCCGGCCTTTGCCGCTGCCGCTATGCGGTATGCGTACGGGTTTGCCAGAAGGCCCTTAATATAGACCGCATCATAAGCGCCATTTTGGGCCAAGTCACAAATGCGGTCTGTTATGGCCTTCTGCTGCTTTCGCCAGCGCATTCCTGGTTCAAAAGGCTTCTGCTGCACAGGCAGGTCCGCTTCGCTGTACAAAGCGACGCTGCTGCTTTCAATACAGGTGTAGAATGCTTCCCACCCCAGGCGGGCTACACCCCTAGTCTGGCCAACGACTTTCTTGAGTATTCCGGAGTACTGCCTGCTTCTACTGACGCTGCTTGCATATAAAAACTTCATAATCCGCTCCATTATTAAGAAATCAGCTCGGAATAAAACCTGCGGTAATTTTCCGCCGCGTTAAAATTTTGCTCCCAGGCAGCGCGTGCGCTGCTGCAAAGCATCCGGTAGTCTTCCTCTTCCATCTTGCAGATTCTGCGCAGAAGGCCCAACAGCTGCTGCGGCTCAAAATCCTTTGGAAGCAGAAATCCGTTTCGGCCATCCGCCACAATCTCATGCGTGCCGCCCACGTCCGTCGCAATCACTGGAATGCCAAAGGAAAAGGCCTCCATTATCGTAACGGGAATCCCTTCGCTGGAGCTGACATTCACAAAAGCGGAAACCGGGGTATTTTTGTAGTATTCAAGCACGTCGTCGTTCTTTTTCTCCCCGGCAAATTCTACGGTAACATTCGGCGGCATCTTGTCTGCAGCGGCAAGCAACTCCTGCCGCAGCGGGCCGGAACCAATATGCGTCCACGCAATAGGGAAATCGGCCTGCTGAAGTGCTTCAGCAATCAGGTTCAGCCTTTTGACCGGAACCATGTACGAACAGGAAACAATGTGCAGCGGGAGGCGTTCCGGCTTTCCAATACTGCGGCTGCGTGTGCCGAGGTAGGCACGCGTAATTTTACCTGCTTCTTTACCCGCTTCTTTTCTCAGCACTGCCGCGCCGTCATCTGAGCATGGAAAAATGCGCTCAATATGCTGAAAAAGCCAAGTGCGCATTGGCAGATAGCCATGCTTGGACCGCTCGCTGTGGATGTCAAAGCCATGCGCACGGGAAATCTGGTGGACTGCCACGCCCTTTTTCCGAAGGTCTGCAGCCAGCATTACGCCAGCCGCCGCCGCATCATACAGCCAGTAGCTATAAATTGTAACACTGTCTTTCTGGCCTGCCGAAAGATTCCGCTTCAGCCCGTGATAAATTTCTGTTGCATTTTTCATAAAATACAGCAGTTCATGTACGCGAACCGCCTGAAAGCGGCCGGTAGACAACAGGCGAAAAATTTCACCCATCACACACGGCCGGAACAGCTGCAGCAAATACGCTGCACGGCTAAGAGGCTTTCTGCGGACGGGAATACATTGAACTTCGGGCGGCAGGCATTTCGTCTGGACGGAATCCTGTTCAAGGCTGCAGGGACACAAGACTACACGATCAAAACCAAATGCCTGCTCCAGCTCTGCCGAAAGAAAATCCTCCCCTGCATCATATGGAAACGCGTGTGTTAAAAGCAAAAGGGTTTTCATGTTTTTGCCTCCAAAACCTCTTCCGCCTCCTCCAACTGAAGCGGTACCACGCGGATGTGGGAATACAGGTTGGCTGCAAGCAGTGCCACAAGGTAAATCCCAACAAGATAGCAGAGGTAAGTGATGCTGAAAACATTGGTAACCCAGGAAAGTGCAAAATTGCGCGGAATGAAAACAAAGTCTTTAACTGCGAGCAAAGAAAGCGCAATCACCGGCCAGGAACGTGTCAGCAGAGAAGAAAAGAAGCGGAAGACCACTCCAATCATGCTGCTGATAACCGCTACGCCGCCCATGCCATAAGCAACATAGGCTTCCGCAACAAACGAGGTTCCAAAGCCACCGCCGGAAAGATACCGGCCAGGGTCTACCATAAAGGTAAGCACATGGGCAAAGTTATGAGTAGAAAGTACAAACTGCATACTTTGTGTTTCCACAATCGGCTTCAGGCCGAAAATCGTACTGATAACAACATTGTTGTGGACGAACTGCTCAAACGGATAAAAAAGAAACTGGTAAGTTGTATGGTGGTCAAACATATCCCAGCAGTTGACTGTTTGCATCACCACGCGGAAACTGGCACCCTGCGAGTAAACAAAATTTTCGATCAAGCCCAAGAAGCCCCTTTGCTGAGCGGAATTTCCGGCACGGACCTCTGCCATCATCTGCAGCAGGTACATGGCCGCCACTCCGCAGACAAGAATCCAAAAAATAACTTTTTTTTTCAGTAAGCGCTTTTCTTTTGGAAGCAGGCTGTCGCGAAGGACAAAATAAATCAGCAGCATCAGTGCTTCGCAGACAAATGTATTTCTTCGTCCGGTAAAGAGAGATGACAGCATATAAACCGCATAAAGAATCAGCGGAACCTTCATCTGCTTCCGGCTGGGCATAGTAGCCAGAAAGACCGCAAACGACAGTGGAAAGAAGAAAGAAAGCCGGCTGATGATGGATGGGATGTTGTTATCTGCTTTATGGGTAAACGATCCTAAATAGCCATAGTTCCAGACGTTCAGAACTGTCTGAAACATAACAAAGAAAAACGCAATGGAGCTTACAAACAAAACGAATTCACTGATTTGGCGAATAATGGGTGTCAGTGGCCCACGGCGCACTGCGCCCGTACCCTTCGTGCGGACCGCCTGCTCCTTTTTGAGGAAAAGCGGCGCAGAAAGGTGGTATGCTGCATAAACGAAAAGATACGCAAGCGTCACAATTTCCAGCGCCCAGAAAAGGTTCTGAAAATTGTCTGCCTGTAAATCGTAAAGAATTTTTTGAAAATCGGTGAAAAAAGCAACGTAAACACGCCCCAGCAGAAGCAGGTCATAGGCAACAGTAAAAATAAGCAAAGGAAAGTCGCGCCTGATATGCTTGCACAAATCAAAAACGATGGCAACGTTGAGCACAACATTTGCAGCGAACATTGTGCAAGTGGCATTTTCATAAAAAAGACCGCCCAACACTGCCATAATGTTGGCCGCAAGCATTAAAATACCTGCAGTGCCAAACAGCAGCGTATTGCGGAATACGTTTCTCTTATTAAGCCGGTCGGCTAACATTCAATACACTCCCCCAAAAACAGGACAAACCGATTAGAGAAATTATAGCACAAATTCACGTTTCTGCAAATTATTTTGCAGTGCGCAGTTTTTCTGCCGCGTCACGATCCGGAACCGCGAAAACTGTTTTGTTGCTTTTATAAATCACCATACCCGGTTTTGCGCCCTGCGGTTTGCTTACATGGCGCACTTCCGTATAATCGACTGCAACATTGGAAGAGCCGCGCCCACGGCTGAAGCAGGCCGCCAGCATGGCCGCTTCCAAAATGGCCTGCGGTGTCGGGCTGCGGCCTTCAAGCATTAAAATCACATGAGAGCCAGGGATATTTTTCGTATGAAACCACAAGTCATTTTTTTTTGCCTGTTTCAGCGTAAGATAATCGTTTTCGCGGTTATTGCGCCCCACAAAGATGCGAAACCCGTCACTGGAGCAAAACTGCATCGCGCCGGGCACCTGGTTTTTCCGTTTACGGAACCCTTTCTGCGGGCGCAAATACCCTTGCTCGGTAAGCTCCGCACGGATTTCAGAAAGGTCACGCTCATTCGCGGCGCGGCTCAGTTCTTCAAAAACTGTGTCCAGGTAAGCAAGTTCCTGCTCCGCCCCGTGAATCTGCACGGTAAGCATTTCTTCCGCCGTCTTGGCCTTGCGGTACGCTTTATAGTATTTCTGCGCATTCTGCGAAGGCGTCCGCGCCGGGTCAAGTTTAATCTTCACCGTCGGTTGTGATTCTTCATAAAAGTTCTGCAGTTCTACAGAGGACTGTCCCTTTTGAAGACGGTAAAGATTAGCACTTAAAAGATCGCCGCAAATGCGGAGTTCACCGCGCTTTTCACAGCGTTCCAATTCAGCTTGCTGGGCATTAATTTTGCGGCTCAGCCGGTCAGATACGGTTGTAAGGAGATGAAGCAGACCCTGGGAGCGGACGTGCATCCGTTCCAGGCGGTCGCGTTCCCCATAAAAAGCTTCCAGAAGCTCCGAAAAATTGTTTTTCTTACTTACAACAGCGCCCGTACCGTACTGCTCCATAGGCAGAAAAGAAAAGTCAACCGGTTTTCCACCGGGAGCGACGGCCATATAAGGGGCACCGGAAACATTCTTCACCGTTTCGGCTAATCTGCCTGTAAAGAAAGCAAGGCGCTCCTTTTTCTCGGAATCCAGTTCGGCTACTTTTCGGTCGATTCCACGGCAGGCGTGGTATTCCAGTTCCCGGCAGACGACCGGGGAAACGCCTTGCAGCGCCGAAAGAATTGCTTTGGAAAGAGAAACGCCCCCCGGCGCGGAGCAAATGCGTTCCACAATTTGTTCACGGTCCGCTGTCAGCAGACAAAGCTTGTCCTGCGGCGGCGGAAGCCGATAAGCGACACCGGGCAGCACAAGCCGCTCCGACGACATGGAAGCGTCCACACGACGCAGAGCATCAATAATTTTGCCGTCTTCGCCAACAAAAATAATATTGCTGTAACGGCCCATCACTTCCATAACAAGGGTCAGCGTGACACTGTCGCCCAGTTCATTCACCGCCGAAAAGTCGAGGCAAAGCAGGCGTTCCAGCCCTGGCTGCCGAACGGCGGCCAGCCTGCCGCCCGCAAGATGCTTGCGCAGCAGCATACAAAACATAGGCGGTTCCTTCGGGTTTTCAGGAATATCCTCTGTAAAATTAATGCGCGCACTGTTGGCGCGGGCCGACATCAGCAGTTTCCGATTTCCCGAAGCTGCACGAAACAGCAGAACCAATTCGTCCCGGTTCGGCTGATAGATTTTATCAAGCTTTGCGCCAATCGCATTTTCTTCAATTTCTTTTTTCAGGTGATGCAGAAACGCTCCGTCAAGAGCCATTCAATTTCCTCCAAAAAAGCAGGCAAAATCCCGCTTTACAGATACTTTGCAGGGCAGTGTGATTTTTCCGACCGCAAAAAGCGTACCTCTGGGAACGCCTTTTGCAGGCGCTCGCCAAGCGGGCCGATTACAACATCTTCCGTGTAGTAATGGCCAGCGGCAACAAGCGTAATGCCAAGGTTTTCAGCACCAATCAGTTCATGGTGCTTTGCTTCGCCGGTCACGAATGCCTGGCATCCAAATTTTGCAGCATCCTCTGCGTACTCGGCGCCTGCCCCGCTGCAAAGGCCAACCGATGTAATTTGGCGGCCGCCATCTGCGTAAAACAGGCCGTCGCACCCAAGTGATTTCTTCACGAATTCGGCAAATTCACACGGTGAAAATGGGCGTTCTGTTTTTCCTGCAAGGGCAGCAGCCCGCCCGGAAGAGGCATCCACAGCAAGAGTGCATACCTCTTGCAGCCCAAGCCTCGCAGCGAGGCAGGTATTCACACCGCCCGGCGCAAGGTCCAAGTTTGTGTGGGCGCAGATAGCCGCAATGCCATACTGCGCCAGCAAATAAGGAGCCGTCCCTGTGTAAAGTGACCGAAGCGGATGAAAGATGACAGGATGATGGCTCACAATCAGCTGAGCTTTTTTCTGTGAAGCTTCCCGCACCGTATCCGGTGTAATGTCAAGTGAAAGAAGCGCCGTGTGCACTTCCGTTTTCGTTTCACCCGTCTGCAGGCCGCAGTTGTCAAAGTCCATTGCGGTGCTAAAAGGAGCAAAGCGGTCAATGGATTGATAAATCTCCCCAACCGTAGTCATGTTTTATTCCTCCGGTTTCCGCGGAAGCAAAGCCAAAATCTGCTCCCGAATTTGAAAAAGGCGCTCAGAATCCCCACAGTACCCTTCCAAGCGGAGGCCGTTCGCCTTTTTCCGCAGGCGCTCAGCTTCACGGCACAGGTAGGCCTGATTCTCCGGCGTTTCAGGCGTAAGACCGCCAATGTACGGAAAAAGCTCACCCTGGGCGCAATGCGCCGGGTCATATACACACAGCATGACCGTATAAAGATGGTTTTCTTCCTGCACCGCCTGCTCTTTGCAAACTGTAAAGCCTTGCTCTGCAAGGCTGCGCCGCAAATCATCTTCGCGCGTCATTGGCTGCAGAATCAAATGCTTCTCCCCACTTTTCAGCCATGCTGCACGGCGGATGATTTCCGCTATCAGCAGGCCGCCCATGCCAGCGGCCACAATATCGTCCGCTTCGCAGGGCAGAACAGCATCAAGACCATCGGAAAGGCGTGCTTCGACTATGCTTTCAACGCCATACTTTTTGATATTTTTTTCAGCCCGCGCCAGCGGCCCAGGGCGCACATCCGAAGCGACCGCACCTGAAATAAGGTCCTTCCGGGCCAGCCAGACCGGAAGGTAGGCATGGTCAGTTCCAACGTCGGCAAGCCGTGTGCCCAGCCGCACCATGGAAGCACACAGCGCAAGCCGCGGCTCCAGTGAAAATAAAGTCATAGTAATCTTCAAACGGAAGAGCCGCCCAGCAGGAGCCGGGCGGCTGATGTTCCTTCCGCTTTTACTTTCCGGAAGAAAGCTGTTCGTTCATTTTTTGTACCATCTCATTTACATCTACGCCATGAACTTCGCATGCCTGCTCCAGCGTTTCACCGCGGGAGGCTGGGCAGCCCAAGCAATGCATTCCCATTGCAATCAAGAAAGGAGCTGCATCAGGATCTGCATCAATAATATCACCAATCAGCATATCTTTTGTAATCTGCGTCATATGTCGTTTCCTCCACTGTTAAATTCTGTATTCATAGCTTTAACTTTCCCGTTCAGAAGTATTTCATTCGGCAGGCCGCTGAACCTTTTTCCATTATAATACTCAACGGAACCGTTTACAACAGATTTCTGCTTTCATTACAGTCCTCAGCGAACTGTAACAATTCCAAAGCGCTGCGACGTACTGCCGCTTGCAGCATAAACCCCAGCCTTTCCACTGCCTACAGCCTTTATTCTCAGGTAATAACTTCCATCTGAATAACTAATGGCAACCGTGCGGATAACCGAATCCCCCGCACAGGCAAACCGATAAGAATTTCCAGGAACTCCGGTCAGCTTAAACTGGTACTGCGCACCGAGCTTCATTGTATAGTAATAAGGGGTATCCGATTTTAAGAAGGTGGCATCGTGGCCGGTTGCCTGGAACGAAACCGAGCTGCCGCTTGCGGAAGTTGTTGTAATCGTAGCTATGCCTGCACCCACATTGTGAATCCGGAACAAATACCCATCGGAAAGCTGTTCGTCATAGCTGACCGTAACCGCGGACGGGTTGGATGATTTCACCGTGGGCACTGTAGCGTCGGCGGTCGTAATCTTATAATAGTAATCGCTGCGTGCGCCAAAAGTATAGGACGGCGTGTCGCATTTCAGAGTGCCCGCCGTACCGGTAGCTACAAAAGAAGCCGTACTTCCGTCAGACCCTGTTGTCGTTATGGTAGCTGTGCCTGTTCCCATATTCTTTATACAGTACATGTATCCGTCTGAAACTTTTTTGTAAAATGATACCGAAACTGCGGAAGAATTGGAAGACTCGGCACTTGGAGTCATGGGATTTTCCGTAGTAACTTTGTAATAATAGGTGCTGTGCGAGCCAAAATTATAGGATGGCGTGTCACATTTCAGCGCATAGGCCGCGCCAGTGCCAATCGCCGTAAAGGCAACCGAACGTCCGTCGCTCGCCGTTGTGGTAATAGTGGCATCCCCTTTGCCAACATTTGTAATGGTAAACAAATAGCCGCCCCGTGTAGGCCGTGGGCCGGAAACGGTAACTGCGGACGGATTGGAAGAAGATGCTGCCGGGGGGTCTATATCCGGTGTCGTAATTTTGTAAACATAAGATATGCGGTCGCCGAATGAATAAGATGACGTGTCGCAGTTGAAAGTCATTGGATCCATGGGCTGAGTATCTCCACCGCCCGCAGAAAAATCGACATAGCTGTAATCCATGTCGCAGTGCCCGGTGATACCGGGAACCGAACCGTCGCTTGCGTACTGCCACATAGAATAGTTGCTGAAGTCCGGTGCAGAGGCGTTTATGTACTGTGCAACCCACAGGTTGTGCCTATACACCAGTGGGCTGGTTAAATGATTTTGGAAGAAATTTTTATTGGCATAGACAAGTGTTTTGTAACCTGCATTTTCAATCTTAGAGCAAAAAGTATCGACAATTTCACCAAGCGTCCCGCTGGGAAGCTCCGAAGGATGATAGTCATCTGTGTCTTCTATATCGTAAGCCACCGGATAATCCAGATGACGGCCATTTAAAATATGCAGGCACTCATCTGCTTCCTGGGAAGCCATCGTTGTATTTGTCGCATAGCTGAAATGGTAAACACCAACTTTAAGGCCGCTGTTTACAGCACCTCTGTAATTCTGTACAAAGCAGGGATCGGTCTGCTCATCCCAGACGCCCTGGTTGCCATCACCGCCGAAGCCATCGCGAATCATAGCAAATTTTATACCCGAATTCTTTACATCAGTCC
This sequence comes from Bacillota bacterium, assembly GCA_023417635.1. Classification (GTDB taxonomy): domain Bacteria; phylum Bacillota; class Clostridia; order Oscillospirales; family Acutalibacteraceae; genus Thermocaproicibacter. The sequence goes on from JAEZFF010000044.1 coordinate 9,206, forward strand.
AATTAATATTGCCCTGATACTTTGAAACATCTATGCCGCGAATCGGCGCAGCGGCCTGTGTGGGTAAAGGGCAGGCTGCAGCAGAAACAGCAATCGCCAGTGTTAGAAGAAGGGCTCCAAATCTTTTCAAAAATAACCTCTCCGTTTCCATACGGCATTTTATTGCCGGAATATTCGCATTCAATCTTCCAGATACTGTAAAGCAAGTTTCGGCTGTAAAACGAAAAACAGCATAGTTCAACTGATATAATTCCAGCTGAACGTCACAAAATGTCGGAAAATGCGATTCAATATTTTTATTATATTTTTCCTGCGGGCAAGTGTCAAGGTAAACAAGTAAAAAAGAAAACCTTATCTGCGAATGTGTCAAATTTTTTTGGTTATAAATGTTTCTTAGCACTCAAATCTCTTGTAACAATTCGACGATTCTGCTATAATTGAAATCATTGATATAATATTAACAAAGTCCTCGCTTCGGCAAGGGGGGACAGCAGCACCTGCCTTTCGCTTTTTGGATTCTAAAATTATTCTATATTTCTGTATTTTCAAACATAGGAGGTTTTACTATGGCCGTAAAATTCATAACTGCAAGGGAAGCAGCGGATCTCATCCCGAGTGACGTTACCGTTGGGACAAACGGTTTCATGGGCACCGCTTTTCCGGAGGAAATCGTTCAGGAACTGGAAAACCGATTTCAGGAAACCGACAGCCCGAAAAACTTGACTCTCTTCTTCTGTGCCGCACAGGGCGACAATAAGTCCAAGGGCCTGCTCCACCTGGCACACAAAGGCCTGCTGCGCCGCACCATTGGTGGGCATTACGGTATGGCCCGCAAAATTGGAGAAATGGTAATAAATAACGAGATTGAAGCCTATGACTTCCCGCAGGGTGTAATGGCTCACCTGCTGTGTGAAACGGCTGCGCACCAGCCCGGCGTCCTTACGAAGGTGGGCATTGGCACCTTTGTTGACCCGCGCCAGGCAGGCGGCAAAATGAACGAAAAAACGATGTCCTGCGAAGATTACGTCCAGCTCGTAAAACTGAACGGAGAAGACTACCTGTTCTACAAATCAATCCCCATAAACTGTGCGCTGATTGCCGGCACTTACGCGGATGAAAACGGCAACATTTCCTTCGAGCGGGAAGGCGTCCGCGCGGAATCCCTCGCACTGGCTACAGCCTGCAAGAATTCCGGCGGCAAAGTTTTTGTGCAGGTACAAAACGTTGTAAAAAGCGGTTCCCTGCATCCGCGCATGGTTGAAATACCGAGCGCACTGGTCGACTATGTGATTGTGGCAAGCGACATGAAGTACTGTATGCAGAACTTCGGCTCCCAGTACAACCCAGGCTTCTCCGGCGAGCACTACATGGGCCTTGCGGGATTCAAGCCGGCTGAACTGAACAACAAAAAAGTTATCGGCCGCCGGGCAGCCATGGAGCTGCAGAGCGACAGTATTGTAAACCTCGGCGTGGGGATTCCGGAATATATTTCCGCGGTCGCCGCAGAAGAGGGCATTACCAAGAAATTTACCCTGACAGTAGAAGACGGTATTTTCGGCGGAAGCCCGCAGAGCGGCTTGGACTTCGGCGTCAGTCTGAACCCTTCCTGCATGGTCACTATGTCCTCCATGTTCGACTTTTACGACGGCGGCGGTCTGGACCAGGCATTCGTCGGGTTTGCAGAAGGCGATATAGAAGGCAACGTGAACGTCTCCAAATTTGGCAAACTGATGCCGGGCTGCGGCGGATTTATTGATATTACACAGAACACAAAGCAAGTTTATTTCTGCGGTACCTTTACTGCGGGCGGGCTGAAAACAGAAATCGCCAATGGTGAACTGCATATCCTGCAGGAAGGTAAAGTCGACAAGTTCACAAAGCAACTGCAGCAGGTCACCTTCAGTGCCAAAACTGCTGTTAGCAACAACCTGCCTGTTATGTATATTACCGAACGCGCTGTGTTCCGCTTAACAAAAGACGGCATTATGCTTTGTGAAGCGGCGCCTGGCATCGACCTGGAAAAAGACATTTATGTCCATATGCCGCAGAAACCAATTCTTTCGCCCGACTTCAAACTGATGGATGCACGGATTTTCCGCAGTGAAAAAATGGGTTTGAAAGACAACTGACCGTGTAAATAAAATATTTATGGCTGTTTGCCTCGCTTTTTTATAAAAAGCGGGGCATTTTTCAAAAAATATTTCTAATTTTCAAAAAACATACCCTGCAATACTTGAAATATTGTACCGGTACAATTATAATTAAGCTATTTGCTGCAACCTGAAAAATATAGATAAAGGATGGGGAAATTGGTCTTTTCATCAAACACTTTTCTCTTTTTGTTCTTCCCGATTGTTCTGATACTTTATTTCAACCCGTTTGTAAAAAGCAG
>JAEZFF010000046.1 GCA_023417635.1 Bacillota bacterium
CCGTTTTCCCGCTCCATTTATTCCATACAGCTGAGGTGAAAAATTTTGTTTCGTAGAACTTTTTCCGCCATGATGCGCGATATGTTCCATCGCAAAGAATTTTATATTGCGCTGTGCATTTTTCTGCTATTTTTTCTTGGCCCCGCTGTAGTAAGCCTTGCCGGGCTGTGGGGAACAAGCCGGAACTTTCTGTATGCGGCATGGTGTTATTGGGGCAATGAAGCCATGTATGCACATACCCGCTTTGCAGCCCTGGGATTCAACACGATGATTTTTTTAATGCCCTTCTGCGCAGGGCTGGCCTATTCTTTCAGCTATTTTGATGCCCGAAAAAACGGTGCGCTGCTTTTTCAGATAACGCGTACCGGCCGAAAAAATTACTTTTTATCGGCTATGCTGACGGCCTTTTGCGGGAGTTTTCTGCTTGTGTTCATCCCAATGGTTTTAACTTTGGTTTTTTGCTGCATTGCTTATCCGGTCGATTCGCTGCAGATTTTCTCACTAACGGCTTCTACCGATGTATCCATCAACAAAGCAAATTGTTTCCGCGTGCTGTATCTGAATCATCCGTATTGGGCACGCCTGCTTTACTGTCTCTTTTTCTCCCTGGTATCTGGATTGATGGGAATGCTGCCGCTTTCCTTTTCATTTTTCTTTAAAAAAAGCCGCTTTGTCATTTTAACACTTCCAGGAATTATTTGGATTGTATCCTGGTATTTTCTCACCATAACAGGCCAAGGAATTAATACATTGGCACTGTTGGCCTCCACTTATGACCGCGCATTCAGTCCTGCAAATTATCTCGTATTTCTCCTGATTCTGCTGGGTCTGAATTTAGCTGCAGTCGGGTACAAACTCCTGTTTGCAAAGGATGAATTGTAATGCTGAAACAATACGTCAAAATGCGGTTAAGCGACAAATTCCTTCTAATTTTCAGTGTTTTGCTGATTGGTTATCTGCTGATTGGTTTTGCAGATGAAAAATTTATTTTTCATTTCGTGTCAGATGATCATCCGTCGTTTCTGAATGCAAATATCAACAATCTGTTTTTCAGTCTTAGTTTTTATTTTTTTATGGGACCGTTTTTTCTTCTTCTGCTTCGCAGCAGCTATAGTTTTTTATCGCGCCCCACGGTTATGGTTCGTTTTACAAGATTCAGCCTCTGCTGGCGTACTCAGATATTATCCCTTTTGGCAGAGAGTGCCGCCTTTGTTGTGGTGCTGAACCTGCTGCTGCTGATTCGCGCCGCCTGGTTTCATCATCTGGGCGAGTATGCACAGAACCTTGCTTCCGTGCTGCAGTACCTTGTTCTGCAAATGCTCGGTTTTTTCGGCATTGCCCTTTTATTTATTCTGGCAGTTGCTGTCTTTCGGAGTCCCACGGTCGGTTTTGGACTGCTTTTTGCCCTTTTTATTATAGATTACTGTACCGCTATTTTCACGGATTTTAATACCTACGCAATGAGCTTTATTCTGATTGAGCCGGGAAATGTTACGGCGTTTCTCCCCAAAGTCATTTTTTCCGTACTGATTGATGTTTTTGCTGCCGGGTTTTTCGGCTTCCTTTTTGACAGCAGGGATCATCTGGAAAGGATGCGGTAAAATGACTGCTCGAAAATATTTCAACGGCTTTCCAAAACGTTTTTTGATTGCTTTGCTGATTTATCTTATTCCGCTTGTGGGAAATCTTCGTTATGCCGGAGAATTAGGCAACAGCATTTTAGCGTACAGTCTTTTAACATTCGGCGGTCCGCAGATAAACGAAAGGATGGACATTTTTACTCTCATGATTGGAATTGTACCGTCTTTTGTTCTTTTGTATATTTTTTCCGATTTGATGCGGCAGGACTGCGAAATTAGCTGTATCTATGTGTTTACAAGGTACGGCAGCAGGAAGAAATGGTTTTTGCAGAAGATGCTTCAGCTCTTTTTACAGATTTTCATCACGTTTCTACTTTTATTTCTGTCTGCCATACTTTTAGGTTTGGTGTTCGGCCTTAAGGTGTCTTCCTTTTCTGGGTCAGCCTTTCAAGCATACTGCGGCCTGCTGTTTTGCAATGTGGGCGCACTTTTTGTACTTGCCTTCCTGCAAAACGCACTTTCCCTCTGGTGCGGAAGCACACCATCTTTTTTGGCCGCCGCCATTCTTTATCTGGCGGGCGTGTTTTTGGCATTGCTGCTTTACAGCAAAAATCCAGGTGGGAACCTGGCCTTGTCATTCTTCCCGTCCACTTGCCAGATGTACCTATGGCATGACGATGTTTCGGTCCCCGCAATGGCGCATATAATTCAGCCTAATCCATTTGCAGGGCTGCATTTGGCAGGTTCCTACGGTATCATTGTTCTGGAATCATTTTTCATCGGATTCATAGGCTGTCACTTTTTTGAAAAGAGCGACTTGATTAACATGTTAAAGGAAGTATAGGATATGTCGGTTGTTGAAATTCAAAATTTAACGAAAAAAATCAAGAATAAAATTATTCTCTCCCATATTAATCTGTCCCTTGAAGCGGGTACAGCGAACGGATTCTATGGCCATAACGGCTCCGGAAAATCGATGCTGTTCCGGGCCATTGCAGGGCTGATTCAAGCCACAGAGGGTTCGGTAAAAGCCTTTGGAAAGGAAATCGGCAAAGACGTGTCCTTCCCGGAAAGCATGGGGCTTGTGATTGAATCCGTTGGCTTTTGGCCCTATTACACCAGCTTTGAAAATCTGAAAGCACTGGCGTCCATTAAGAAGACAATTTCCAATGAAGAGATTAAAAATGCCATTTGCCGTGTTGGGCTTGACCCGGATGACAAACGGACTTACCGGAAATATTCACTCGGCATGAAGCAGCGGCTTGGAATTGCGCAGGCCATTATGGAAAAACCGAACCTGATTTTATTGGACGAACCGACGAACGCGCTTGACGAAGACGGCGTACAGAAAATACGCACTATTATTCAGGAAGAAGTAAAACGGGGCGCCTGCGTCCTAATTGCCAGCCACAACAGGGAAGACTTGGCACTTCTTTGCAGCCGCTTCTTTAAAATGGATGACGGCGAGTTACAGGAAACGGCGGAGGAGATGAAAGCATGAAAATGAAATTGTATTTTATCCCCCTTGCTTTTGTCGTCGCCGCCATGCTTTTCGCCGGGGCTGCCCATTTCTCTTTTCAAGACATCGGGGATGGAATCAACGGTTATTATTATAATTCTGCTGGAAGTCTGGATGAGGCTTTGAAGGAAGCTACTATTGCTTCACCGCAAGATATTATCAAACAGGCGGACATCGTTGTAAAAGCTCGATACAGTGGGAATTATCAAGTAACAGGGCAGGGAATTTATAATCAGCTGAAGGTTACAGATGTTTTTCACGGGGATTCGTCCTTAAAAGGGAACTGTATCACAATGATTCAGGATACTGACGTTATGCCTGACCAAAAATATATTGCTCCGAATGACTGGCTTTCGACCCCACTGCAAAAAGGAAAAGCATATATTCTTTTGTTAAAGCACAAGGGCTTTGACTCGGACAGAATTTTAACGGCTTCGCAGAAGCAGCAGTATTATCCGGTAACGAACAGTATTCTGGGATGTTACCTGCTTACAGACAGTCAACAGACGGAAATCATCGATACGCATAAGAAGTCAAATCTACTCTTTCAAAATATACAAGGGAAAGAAGTTTTCGCAACAAACAAGAAAGACCTGAACAAGTATTACCAATATAAGTCCCAGACTTTCAAACAGCTCGGCATAAAATAAACGTCCTTGCCGCCAATAGCTTTTACAGTATTCGCATTGGCAGGGATACGCATTTCCAGAGCGGCTATAATTTGTGGCTTAATACAATGAGTTATCTTTTTTAAGTGTGCAAAACCCTTTATGCCGCTTTAGTGCGGATGATATGTTTCCATTTCCCCGTGCGGTATTCGGCATAAGAGATGATGAAGTTTACAAGCCAGCCGATTGGCACTGCACACCACACCAGGGCAATGCCATAGTGCGGCGCCAGTGTAACAGCAACCGCCACACGAATAGTAAGGTTTGCGAGGTTTGCAACGGTAAACATCTTCATATCTCCGGCGCCGCGAAGCAAACCGTCCGTTACCATTTTCAGCCCAATCAGGAGGAAAAACCATCCCATGAATTTCAGGTAGGAAGCCCCTGTCTGAAACGCCAGGCGGGTGCCGTTGTCGCCAAGGAACATGGAAACAATGGATGTATGGAAAAGCTCCAGCACAATGCAGATAATTCCGGCGAAAAACAGGGCAATCCATTTTACCACCCGGTAGCCTTTTACCACACGCTGTTCCTCGCCCGCGCCAAGGTTCTGTGCTGTGTATGCCGAAATGGCATTTCCCATGGCCGCCATTGGAACGACGCAGATGCTTTCTACACGCATGGCTGCCGAAAACCCAGCCAGCATTTCCGCCCCAAAACTGTTTACCACGGACTGAACGAGCATCATGCCAATCGATACGGTTGACTGCTGAAGGATTGATGGCAAGGCAATGCGTGCCATGTTTTTTAATTCTTCGCCATTAAATATTCCCACCTGCCCCGACGGGTAGGAATGCAATTCCCTTAAAAACAGCAAAAACGAAATCACGGCGGAAATCCCCTGGGCAATCAGCGTTGCCCATGCGACACCCGCTACGCCGAGGCGCAGCGAACAAACCATATAAACATCCAAAAAAATATTCAAGACGGAAGAAAAAATTAAGAGGTATAAAGGAATGTTGGAACGGCCAATCGCGTTAAACAAGGCAGAAAGCACATTGTACAGGAACAGGAACGGAAGGCCCAGAAAATAAATATTCAGATAAACCACGGTCATATCCATTATATCAGCTGGCGTTCCCAGCAGCTGCATCAAAGCTTTTCCGCACAGAAACCCCAAAAGCCCCAGCGCAATACCCATCACTAAAAAAGCAATCAGCGCTGTGTACGACGCCTGCTTCATCTTACCGTATTCCCGCGCGCCAAAGTAGCGGCTGATGATCACGGAAGCCCCTACCCCTCCACCAATTGCAACACAGATAAACACGTTAGTGACGGAATAGGACGCTCCGACGGCGGCCAGTGCATTTTGGCTGACAAAACGCCCCACCACAATGGAGTCGACCATAGTGTAAAACTGTTGAAATAAATTTCCGATAATCATTGGCAAAGCGAAAACGATGAGTGCTTTCATTGGCTTTTCATGTATGAGATACTCTTTGTCCATTTTTTACTGTATTTTTCCTTTCGCTTGCTGCCTGTGCAGTCAGCAGTGAGTATGATGTAGAGATGCTGTACAAAAGCTGTGCATCCCGCCCTTCCCTCAGTCAAACAGCCGCAATTTCACTTCCCCTTTTGCAAAATCTCTAAAAATTCAGAAAGAAATCCGGCAAGAAACCGCAGCTGTTCTGCAGAGGCGTCTGCCAAAAGAGAGGCAATCACCGTGCGGTACTTTTCGTGGGCTTGTTTATGATTTTCTGCTGCTGTTTTTCCGTTTTCCGTCAGCCGCAGAATTATTTTTTTGTCGTCGCTGGGGCTGCTTGTCTTCTGAGCCATCTGCTTGCGCACCAAGCGTTTGGCCGTCTGGGAAGCGGCACCTCTTGTAATGCCAAGAAGGCGGGCAATGCCAGAGATATGCAGGCCGGGATGTTCCAAAATGCACTGGAGCATCGTAATTTCAGAGTGATAAAGCTCCGTGCCGGTGCCGAATGTTCTGGCCGTTCGGTCTTTTTCATAGAAGGTGCAGATAACGTCGAGTAAGGCTTCCCCAATCTGCTCTTTTTTCTGTTTCATACCTATATTGTATAGTATGTATGCAAAATTGTCAATAAAAGCAACTGGGAAAAGAATAGGAAGGCTTCTATCCCTCTCTTTCGGAACTTTTGCATGTCACTTCAATTTTCTGTTCCATTTGACAAACGGGCAAAGGAAGCGTATGATTTGGCTGTGGAAACTAATTAAACAAAATTAGTTTATATAGTATTGGAGGCCTTTTCTTTGTCTCAACAGTCGAAAACAAAAAACATTATGCTCCCCGTAGTAATGATTAGTCTGGCACTGGCACTGCGACAGATGTCTATGACAATCGTGGCACCGTTCATTTCCACATACTGCAAATCCCTTTCCGGGTACACACCTTTGCTTGCCGGCCTTGCCGTAGGTGCATTCGGGCTGATGCAGGCAATTTTCCAAATTCCCTTTGGAATGCTCAGCGACCGGTATGGCAATAAGCGCGTTCTGCTCTCTGGCCTTGCTGTAGTCATCGCCGGTTTCATCCTCGGCTTTTTTGCGCAAAGCATCTGGATGCTGATTTTGGCACGTGCGCTGCAGGGTGGCGGCGCGATCATCGGTGTCGGTTACTCCTGGGTAGCGGGGCTTTCCAACGACCAGAACCGCACAAAAGCCATGAGCATCCTCGGGGCATTTGTTTCTGCGGCAGCCGCCCTTGCTTTTGCAGTCGGCCCTCTGCTGCGCGGTATCATGCCCGTAAACTGGATGTTTCTGGCTGGTGCAATTCTTTTAACCTTGAATTCACTCTATATTCTGTTTTTCCTGAAAGACGCGGGAACCAGCGGAAAGGCTTCCGCACCGAAGCGCGGTGAAATTTCAGCCTTGCTGCGGAACCGGACTTTTGTTACAATGAACATGGCGGCATTTCTAAACAACTTTATGATGATGTCCGTGTTTTTTGCCGTGCCGATCTATATAGATCAGGTAACTGGGCAGAACGGGATGTGGAAGATTTTCGTGCCTGCAATCCTCGTTGCCATCCTAGCAATGAAAGCATCTGTACATTGGGTAGGAAAAGGGTATGTCAACCTAGTGCTTCTTATTGCTTTTGCCATTTCGTTTCTAAGCATTCTGTTTTATTTCCGCCCGTCGTCTTTCCTGTTTCTGCTTTTGGGAACCACTTTTTTTCTGTGTGGATATGTTACCGTTGCAACTGTTGCGGCAACCCATGCAAACGACGTGGTAGATGACAGCCTGCGTGGTACGGGGAACGGAATCTTCAACTCGTTCCAGTATATCGGCAACTTTGCAGGCGCACTGGCAACAGGCGCCCTGTGGGGTGTATCACAGCAAGCGGCCTGGCTGGTCATCATCGCTGCCGGAGTCATCGGGTTTCTGATGATTTTGTTCAATAATCCATCAAATGTAAAAAAGGCGGAAAGGAAGAAAACGAAGCATGAAGGATAAAATTCTGGATACCGTAGCACGGCTGATTGAACGGTACGGCCTAAAAAAATTCACGGTGGATGAAGTAGCATCGGAGCTGCATATCAGCAAAAAGACGATTTACCAGTATTTTCATGGCAAAGACGAAATGATACGGGCGTACTTTGAAGAAACTCTGGCAAGCGACCGGCAAAGCGTTTTGGAGGCACTAAAGGGTGAACGGAATTTTTCTGAAAGAATTCACGCTATCGTCCACTCAAGTCATTGCTACCGAATGCCTATCCCAGTGCTGGATGAAGCAAAAAAATTCTACCCATCCGAATGGCAGAAAATTGAAGACCTAAAGCAATTCAAAATGGAAATTTTTCAAAATCTTCTGAAGCAGGCAGAAAAAGATGGAATCCTCCGCCCAGATGTAAATTTTGGCGTTTTGTCTTCCATGCTGGAACGTATCAGCAGTATGTTTCTGGACACTGATTTTCTGCTTGAAAACGGTCTGAAGTCTTCACAGGCCGTTGATGAGGCCCTGAATATCATTATCTATGGCATTGTAAAGGAAAGCGGAAAAGTTCCCTCTCAGCAGTGAAGGCTCCAGATGGTATTTCCCGGCAGCGGGTCAAATGCGCTGCTGGCTGTTTTTTACTTCAGTACCTGTAAGGCACCGGCGGCATTTCTATTTTTTCAGCTCTGCGGACTCTGAAGAAAATATAAACCGAGCTGAAAACATCGAGGCAAAACATTAGGTGAAGAGCGATGTTGACTCCCATACAGGCAGTCGAAATCTCTCCTTTTCTGTGCGCAAACACCATCCCGGAAATCCCGTACATGGAAGTGGCCAGCAAAAGAAGATAGTCAAGTGCCGTCAGAATTGGGATCAGCACAAACAGCCCTGGGACAATGGCAAGTCCAATGCCGCAATAAAAAATAAAAGCATACAGCGGAATCAGCAGCACTTTGGCAGTCAGGGCAGTAAAAAGGAGTTCCTTCGGCTTTGCGCCGCTGCGCCCAAAGAGAAATGGAACAATCAGGTTAAGAACAAACAGTACAAAGAAAGCAATTCCCATAAAGATAAGCGGCGTCAGCGTTGACCCTTTCCATGCATCATCCGTCTTGGAACATTCTAAAAGATACCAGATTCCGGCATATGCCAGTGCAGCCAGTAAAAACAGCAGGATTTTTCTTTTTACCATAGTGGCTACCCCATTCTATCTATATTTCATTATAAAAATTCCAATACTGACATTTTTAATATTTTACCATACAAGCTCCAGGTTTTCAAGCTGCAAAAGTCACTCTCTGGCAAAACTGAAAGTTATAACCTATAAAAATTTCCCGAAAGCTTTCGCTTCCGGGAAATTTTTTAAAAGCCGTCCTATTGCTGGGCATTGCGCATTAAGCAGTCCACCCAGACGGAATAATACCTTGCCTTCAGATGAACCCCGTCACCGGAATAATTGTCCGGCAGATTGCCGTGGCCGTCTTCCGCGGCGGAAGCCACATCGACGTAAAAAACATGTGAGCCGTCAGCCAGAGTTTTCAGGCCGTTATTCCGGGTGCGGATGGTATTGTTGCTGAAAACCGGGTCGTTTTGCATCTTTTCCGCAGTAACATAAAGAATAGACTGGATATAAATCGCAGCGTTTGGCTGCATCTTTCTAATTTGCGCCACGATATCGGAATAATGCTGTACAAAATACGACGTGGTGCCTGTGCCAAGTTCATTAATCCCGAGGAGAATATAAATTTTCCCATACTGCCGCCTCCTCAGGGTCTGTTCCAAAGTAAGGCCCGTGGAACCGTCTGTTTTGGGTTGATCAAAAAGCTGATAAATGCTAAGCCCTACCCGGCTGAAATAGCTGGCGTCATCCAGCCCTCCGTAAAGTTTCAGCCCTTCTGTAAGGCTGTCGCCTACAAACAGTGTATCGCTGAAGTAGCTTTTCTTTACCGCCCGCTTTGCCGGCGGCTGCGAGGAAGTCTGCCTTGTTTTACTGCTGCTCTGCGGCCGGGCCGAAGAAGGTGTTTCGGAAACAACTGAATTTTTTGACGATGCTGCTGAAGAAGGAAAAGCGGGTGCTGAGGAAACGCCGGTAATCATTTGAAATTCCGGACCGGCAGAATTATGTGGAGCCGTGTTGACCAGAAAGCCAAAACCGTTTTTCGGCACCACAGCACATTCTACCGCCAATACAATGCCTGCCACGGCAGCTACGGCAAGAATCAGCGTTACAAGAGGGCATTTTTTCAAAAAGACTTTCATTCAGGACCATCCTCAAAACTGTAAATACATAAACGGATTGCTTGCACTGTTGTGAATGGAAATAATGCAACTCCAGAAGGCTGTAAAAAGTATTACGGTTACCAGCACACGGCGCTTTCGGCTATGCAGCAGGAAAAGTTCCGGCTGCGGAATCAAAAATGCACAGCCCACAGCAAGGTACGGCAGGTAACCCTTGCCGTACTCCACCCAGTCGCCGAGGTTCACGTTGATGCCTGCCGAAGCTACTGGGAACAGCCGTGTAAAGTAAACAGCCAACGTTGACAGGTTTGTATTGGCAAACAGCATCCAGGTAAGAGGAATAACCAGCAGAACGTAAAGATGCCCCAAAACAGGCCAGCGTGTAAGGTATTTCCGCAGAAAAAGTTTTTCAAGCGCTATAAAGAAAAACAGCGAAATGCCCCACAGGACAAAGTTCCAGCCCGTGCCGTGCCAGATTCCCGTAAGCACCCAAACAATAAACAGATTCCGAACCGTAGCCGGCATGCCGTGCCGGCTTCCGCCCAGCGGAATATAGATATAATCGCGAAACCATGCGCCGAGCGTCGCGTGCCAGCGCCGGTAGAAATCCGAAACGGAAGTCGAGCAGTACGGAAAAACGAAGTTCCGTGGTAAAACGAAGCCAAACATCTGTGCTAAACCCATAGCCATAAGGGAATAACCATGAAAGTCAAAATACAACTGTAAAGTAAAAGCAGCCATGCCCAGCCAGGCCATCGGCGTGGAAATTGACTCGCATCCAATCACCGAAATCTGCTTCCACAGCCCGCCGATTTTATCTGCCAGCAGCACCTTGTAGGCAAGGCCGACAATAAAGAAACGAAGCCCGCTCTCCAGATTCTCCGCGCGGCAGCTGTCGCGCCGAAGGTCCGGCGCAAAGTCGCCATAACGGGTAATCGGCCCTTCCTGCACCTTCGGGAAAAAGAACATATAGGTATTGAAGCGCAGAAGTGACCGCTCACATGGAATGTCTTCGCGGTAAACATCGATCTGGTAGGCCAGCATTTGAAAAGTATAGAAGCTAATGCCAACTGGAAGGGGCGGATGTAATTTGAACCACACCAGCAGCCCTGTATTGGCAGCTATTGTAATCCAAAACCAAAAGCGCCTTTTCGGACTTTTTTTGTTCTTTCCGCTGAAGCGGCTCGAAAAAAAGTAATTTGCCACAATGTCTGCCGCAAGGATTCCGGTCTGCCACCAGGAACCAAGGCCATAAAACAGGACGCTTCCAATGAGCAGCACATCATTTTTATACCGTTCCGCCGCTGTATAGTATAACACCAGCAAAAGAGGCAAAAACGCGAAAATAAAGTATAAACTGGAAAAGCTCAAGCCGCCGCATCCTTTCTGGAAACTATGTTTCCCATTTTGGGAAAGCAGATTAGCCGCATCCGTGCAGCCAAAGTTCGAAAAAGCGGGTTTGGGCAAAACGATGCGGCACGGCAGAAAATTCGGTCGGCAAAATGCAGCGTATTTTTTTAGAGCCTGCAAAATAGCATTTTTGCGGCTTCCTAAGATTCACGCAAATATCTTTATTCCAAACGAAGGCTTCTTCAATTATTATGGTCGGTAATTCTTCTCTTACTAATAATACATCTATCTTATTTCTCTATCAAGTTACAAAGCGGCTAACTTCTCTATATTTTTGGTTTCAATATTGTAAATATTATTTTTTCGGCAAAACTCTGCAGCTTGTCTTTTGAAATTTTGACGGCTTTATGCTATGATTATTCCAAAACCAGCCCGTTTATGAAAGGAAAAAAATTATGAATTCTATAACAGAAAACTTGAAACAGCTTGCCGCGATTGACAGCCCTACCGGCTTTACAAAAAATGCCGCCGACTATGTGGCGGAACGCTTGCGCCAGCTTGGATTTCAACCGAAAATGACAAACAAAAGCTGCGTTGTCTGCTGCATCGGCGGCGAAGAAAATCCCATTATCCTCTCATCCCATATTGACACACTCGGCGGTATGGTTGCCGAAATTAAGGAAAACGGCCGCCTACGGCTTACCAATATCGGCGGCCTAAATCCATCGAACTGTGAAACGGAAAATTGCCGCATTTACACCCGTGAGGGCAAAGTTTACGATGGCACGTTTCAGATGAACGACCCTTCTGTACATGTAAATGGTGACCTAGACAAGCAGGAACGTACTTTCAGCGCAATGGAAGTTGTGATAGATGAAGACGTAAAAAGCAAAGAGGAAACAGAGGCACTGGGGATTCGCAACGGTGACTTTGTCTGCTTTGACCCCCGCACAACGGTTACAAAAAGCGGGTACATCAAAAGCCGTTTTCTGGATGATAAGCTTTCCGCCAGCGTCCTTTTGGCCTTTGCAGAAGAAGTACAGAAGAAAGAAATTAGCCTGAGCCGAAAAGTTTACGTTTTCTTTTCGGTTTATGAAGAAGTCGGCCACGGTTCCTGCGGCGCCCTTCCGGAGGATGCCGTAGAAATTATGAGCGTCGACATGGGCTGCGTCGGCCAAGGAGTTGCCTGCACAGAGCGCCAAGTCAGCATTTGCGCAAAAGACAGCTGCGGCCCTTACGACTATGAGGTAACGACGAACCTGATTCACTGTGCAGAAAAGGGCGGCCTCAACTTTGCTGTCGACATCTACCCGCACTATGGATCGGATGCCGATGCTGCACTCTCAGCTGGCTACGACATGAAGCACGGGCTGATTGGCCCAGGTGTATACGCTTCTCACGGCTACGAGCGTTCCCACGTTGATGGTGCTGAAAACACGCTGAAACTACTGGAACTTTACCTGAGCCAGCAAGACTAAGCTGGGTTATGAAAAAAAGGCACTGTAGCTCTTTAGGCTGCAGTGCCTTTCTCTTACTTTTTCTTTTCTCTGCCAGATGTACGAATACACAGCAACACACCGACCATGACGCAGAAACCAGCTGCAAGCATACCGACAAGGTAAGGAGGAAATTCATTCTTCACTACGTTAAGCGGAGTCGGCTGCCGCTCATTTCTGCCTTCTGTCTCCGCCATTCTCATTGTTTGTGCTGTTGTATCTGCGCTTTCTTTCGGCGATTTAATGCGTTGGGCAGTTCCAGATCGTCCCTTTCTGCCCGCCTTGACTGAGGCTAAAGCCCGCTCCGCTGCCGGCCCGCTTTTGCGGGGGCTTTGACGAAAGCCCTTGGCGCTGGTGGTTTTCTTTCTTCCACTTTGAGAATCCTTTGCTTTTTCCGGCTGCTCTGCTGGTTCCTCTTTTTCCGCACGGCAGACAGTAACGTAATAAATGAGCTTTTGCTTCCCATCCGCCGAAGTGGCAGCGATCTGAATTAATGTTTCACTGCCCGGCGCTTCAAGGCTTTTTCGGTTAACAAGAACTTTTGACCCATCTTTTCCATCAGCGCAGAAGGTCACCGAACGGACAGAAGCCTCTACATCCAACCGGTAGTCGGTAACATCCGGCTGAAAAGCGGGCTGCAACTGCCCAACGGAAGGAACAAGCGCCGCCAGGCGTGCATTTGCTGGCTTTTTCGGCTTCTCCATACTGACTGGAAGCACTTCATAAGTATTTAACCCCATATCGCTGCCTGTATAGTCGCAGGTTTCATCGACACATACACACAGGTTTGTTTCGTTTGCCAATGCCTCATCACTGCGCACTTGGAAAGAGAACTCTGCTATCTTTCCAGAAAGGGTAGCAGCGTAACCACGACCCGTATTGCACACATAAACGGCGCAGATTGGATTTGACTTCGTATTCATGTGCATGGTTCCGCTTTCCATCTGCCGCGATTCTTTTGCTCCTGTAAAGCTCAGAACGGAATCATCATATGCAACCCTCAGGCGAAACCCTGCGACGGCCGCGCCTGGAGTAAGATTTACCTGGAGCGTGATTGTGCCATCCGCACCGCTGCATACGGTGCTGAAAAGAAACGCTGATTCTGTTTTTGCCTGTGCAGGCACTGGAATCTGCACAACGCAGGAAAGACAAAAGAAAAGCAGAACGGCTGCAAAAAAGCGCTTCACCTAAAATTCCTCATTTCTGAAAATCTGCGGGAACCACAGCAAGTCCACAAAAAGAAAAGAGCAACCCGCCGAAAAGCCCGGCTGGCTGCTAAAACGACTACTGTGTAAATTTGCTCAGGCGGTAACTGTATTTCTGCCCATTTCATCGGCGCCGCTCAACTCGTGGATACGCCTTTTGCGCAGAGTCTGCAGGCGAAAACGGTTGTAGCGCTGTATAATGGCAAATGGAAGGTTGCCAATTAAAATAAAAAGGGAAAAAAGCATACCCACAAGAAGCGGGTCAATAATAAATGTAATCACAACGCATAGGCAATTTTTCAAGTGCATCCATTCGCCGCGGCAAGTTTCCATAATAAACTGGTCAAGGTATTCAATGGTGTCATTTGTAAAATGTCTTTTCGAGAACCCACCTTTTCCAATATACTGTGGAACACGGTCTTTCCACACCTGGATTTTCAGGTTAACCCGGTACCAGCGGCCCCCGTGTTCCCATTGCTTTGCCGTATAGCGGTTCTTGGAAGAATCAAACATCGTATCCGGCAGTTTTTGGCATGACATAAAAGTTACTAAATGCCAAATACCGACCAGAATAATATTCCACATCAGCATATCAAGAAACGAAGAATTTTTAAGCATCCCAGCCACTTCCTTTCTTGTGAAACAGCAGCGCCTCCCTGTGGCAGCTGCCTAAACCCCTTCATAGCCTAATGCTCCTACTGCTATATTATAGTACAAAACGGTAAAATGTGCAAGGATGCGCCTGTACCATTCAGTGTACCCAAAAGTCTGTGATATTCGCACTCTTTGGAACCAGCAACTCAAGAAAAGCGCCTACGAAGAATATATTCCGCAGGCGCCTGAAATATTAAATTCTGGTAATAAGAAATGTAAATAAAAAATAAATTAAAATAGCTAGGCCAATCCACGGAAATACCAGCTGAAACATAGCAATAATCATCGCCAATCGATCTTTCCAGCTATATTCGGGTTTCTCTTCCGTTTCGGGCTTTTCAGGCACCTTGGTCCCTGTGTCTTCAGACGATTCCTTTTCCTTTGAAGGCAGCGCGGCACGCCTTTTCTCTTCGGCTTCCCTTTGCTCGGCACGCAGCTTCAGTTCCTGCTCCAGAAGGTCGGGGCGTGGGCCCTGCCCCAGATGAAAGGGGTCGGTCATTTTTCAGCCGCTTCAGGCTCTGCAGGCTTCTGCGGCGTGTCCTTCCCCGCAAAGGGGCAGGCGACATAGTGCTCGTTGCCTACGTTTCGGTACTCCGGGATTTCTTTGGCGCAGGCTTCGCACGCGATTGGGCAGCGGGTGCGAAATTTGCATCCGGAAGGCGGATTTGCCGGGGATGGCAAGTCACCCTTCAAAATAACACGATTATGCTTCATTTTGGGGTCCGGAACCGGAATTGCCGAAAGCAGCGCTTTCGTGTAGGGATGCAGTGGGTTGTTATAAAGCTCATTCTTTGGAGCCATCTCTACAATATTGCCAAGGTACATAACGGCAACACGGTTACTGATGTATTCCACAACGGAAAGGTCATGCGAAATGAACATATAAGAAAGGTGCTTTTCCTTCTGCAAGTCACTTAGCAGGTTAATGATCTGTGCCTGAATGGAAACATCCAGCGCGGAAACCGGTTCGTCACAGATAATGAACGAAGGGTCAAGCGCAAGGCTGCGCGCAATACCAATGCGCTGCCTCTGGCCACCGGAGAACTCATGCGGGTAACGGTTGATATAATAGGTTGGCAAGCCGCACAAATCCATTGTTTCAGCCACTTTTTTACGAATCTGCTCCCTGGAACCCATCCGATGGTCAATCAGCGCTTCACCGATAATCTGGCCGACCGTCATGCGTGGGTCAAGCGAAGAATATGGGTCCTGAAACACCATCTGCATATGAGTCCGCTCTTCACGGAGCTGACGGCGAGTCAATTTGCTGAAGTCCCTGCCTTCGAATGTCACTTTGCCCGACGTCATTTTATACAGCCGCATAATGCTGCGGCCAAGTGTGGATTTTCCACACCCGGATTCTCCAACAACGCCAAGGGTTTCGCCGTGCTTAATACTAAGCGAAACGCCGTCTACAGCCTTTACGTACCCCACGGTGTGCTGAAAAACACCGCCGCGGATTGGAAAATACTGCTTCAAATTCTCTACTTCAAGAATATTATCGTTTTTCTCATCCATGCAAGCACCCCCTTACGCTTTCACGAAGCAAGCCACAAGATGCCCAGGGCTGATTTCCTTCAGCTGAGGCTGCTCTTGCTTGCACTGCTCCGTACAAAATTCGCATCTCTGGTTAAAATAGCAGTTTTCCGGCATATCAATTGGGTTCGGAACCTGCCCGGGGATGGAATACAGGCGCTGATTATGGTTCGTTTTGCCAATAACCGGCTTTGACTTCATCAGACCTATTGTATACGGGTGCGTCGGATGCTCAAAAATGTCATTGACGCTGCCTTTCTCAACAATCTTGCCGGCATACATCACGACCACGTCGTCTGCCATTTCAGCAACAACACCAAGGTCATGCGTAATAAGCATGATGGACATGCCAAGCTCTGCTTTCAGCTTGCGCATAAGATCCAGAATTTGTGCCTGAATCGTAACGTCAAGCGCTGTGGTCGGCTCATCGGCGATTAAAAGGC
The DNA here is from genome assembly GCA_023417635.1 of Bacillota bacterium. Classification (GTDB taxonomy): domain Bacteria; phylum Bacillota; class Clostridia; order Oscillospirales; family Acutalibacteraceae; genus Thermocaproicibacter. The sequence continues at coordinate 16,084 of JAEZFF010000046.1, forward strand.
GCGGGTTGCAAATCAGTGCCATGGCAATCATCACGCGCTGGCGCATACCACCAGAAAGTTCATGCGGGTAAGAATCCACAATTTCTTCCGCGCGCGGGATATTGACAAGCTTAATCATTTCAATCGCCTTTTGGCGGGCTTCTTCTTTCGTTGCCTTTGTATGGGTCAGCAGATTTTCCATAATCTGTTCCCCTACAGTAAAGACCGGGTTCAGGGAAGTCATTGGTTCCTGAAAGATCATTCCAACTTCTTTGCCGTTAATCTGCTGCATTTCTTTGTCGCTGAGCTTCAAAAGGTCTTTGCCATCCATCAGGATTTCTCCGCCGACAACTTTGCCAGGAGGCGACTGCACCAAATGCATCAGGGAAAGTGCGGTAACACTCTTGCCGCATCCGGATTCGCCCACAACACAGACGGTTTTTCCTTCCGGTATTTCAAAGCTTATGCCGTTAACGGCCTTTACAATTCCGGAATCCGTGTAGAACCAGGTCTGTAAATTTTTAAACTCAATAAAAGCCATTCCGTTTTCCCCCTTACTTCTTTGATGTCATTCTCGGGTCAAGGGCATCGCGCAGCCCATCGCCGAACAAATTGATGCACAGCACCGTTGCCAAAATGCAGAAACCGGCTGGCATCCACATCCACGGGTGGAGGGCGAAATCAACCATATTAGAGCCTTCCTGAACCATATTGCCCCAGCTTGCAAACGGCGGAAGAACGCCAACGCCGAGGAACGACATGGTAGACTCCATCAAAATCGTATCACCAACGCCAAGTGTAGCCATAACAATAATCAGTGGGAAAACATTCGGCATGATATGTTTAAATATCTTCCGCATAACATGAAGGCCGGTTGCCTCCGTTGCGGACATGTAGTCCATTTCTCGTATGGTAAGCACCTGCCCTCGGAAGAAACGGCAGACGCCTGCCCAGCCGAGGGATGCCAAAATCAGCATTAGCAAGTAAATTCGTATTCCGGTATCAACCTTGTTATCGGAAAAAATAGCACTGATCATAATCAGAATTGGCATGGTCGGCAGCGAAAGCACCACATCAACAACACGCATCATCACTGCATCAACTTTGCCACCGTAATAGCCGGAAATACAGCCGAGGAACGTACCGATAAAAAGTTCCACTGCAGTTGCAATCAGGCCAACCATCAGCGACACACGGCCGCCAAGCATCAGCCGTGTGAAAATATCACGCCCGCTGGTATCGGTGCCGAGCAAGTGGTCCGCAGAAGGAGCCTGCTTTGCATTCAAAAGGTCCACTTCATTAATATCGTTATATGGAGAAAACAGCGGCCCCACAACGCAAATAAGTATCATCAAAACAAGAAAAATCAAGCCGATCATCGCAAGCTTGTTCTTTTTCAGTCTGCGAAATGAGATACGCCATGGCGTTTCTACAGTATCTTTTTTTATATTTTTTGTTTTGCTCATTTCCATGCCCTCACTTTAAACGAATTCTCGGGTCTGCCACACTGTACAGGATGTCGGAAATCAAATTTCCAAGCATGATCAGCAAAGCAAGAAGCATGATGTAACCCATGATGAACATATAATCTCGTTTTGTAATTGATTCAAGGAATATTTTGCCGATACCTGGCCATGCAAAAACGGTCTCAGTAATCAGCGCACCGGAGAACAGCCCCGGCAGTGCGCCGCCAACAAACGTAACAATCGGAATAGCGGCATTTTTTAAGGCATGCTTGTAAATAACAACACGCTCCGGCAGTCCTTTTGACTTTGCCGTGCGAACATAGTCCTGATGAACCACTTCAAGCATAGAGGTACGCACATAGCGCATCATCCCGCCTATGCCTTGCATCGTCAGGCAGATAACCGGTAAAACCATATGCTGTGCAACATCCCCCACATAGGCAGCACCTGTAAAGGTTTGACCTACGGTTGTCATCCCTTCCAATGGAAGAACAACAAGATCTACTGCAAAAGCCTTCTGCAGCAGCAGAGCAAGGAAAAACGAAGGAAGCGAAATACCGGCAAAAGCAATAATTGTAAAAATTACGTCAAATGCGGAATGAACTTTCGTGGCGGAAAGAATACCAATCGGAATCGCGATTGCCATTTCCAAAATGAAAGAGACCAATGACAGCAGGAACGAATTCCAAATAAAGTTGTGGATTACTGTGGTGACTGGCTGATTATACTGAAAGGAATATCCAAAATCGCCGTGCACCGCGTTTCCTAGCCAGGTAAAATAACGCTGCCATACTGGCTGATTTAACCCCATAGCAGCTTTCATATCCGCAATCCTCTGCGCTGAAAGCTTTGATGTTCCGAATGCTGCATCAATCGCATCACCTGGTATGGATGCAACTAAAGCGAAAACGATAACCGAAACGCCCAACAAAATTGGAATCATAATGAGAAGGCGTCGTATTGTGTACTGTTTCATCTTTTTTTCACCGTTCAAGTCCTTTCCTGATATAACGTGCTAAATTGCAGATAAAACCCACGAAAGGGCCTCGTCGGCCCTTTCCGGAGTTTTATGCTGTTCGGGAAACTGATTTATTTCAGTTCAATCTGATCGTAGTTGTTATAGAATGGAGTATACGGAGCACTCTTGAAAGTCTTCAAACGGGTATTGTACGCAATGCAATCGCTGCGCTGATAGATAATGTAGTTCGGCAGATCCTTGTTGATGATCTGGTAGCATTTCGCGTAAGCGGCTTTTCTTGCAGTCTTGTCGGTAGTAGCAAGAGCTGTCGCATAAGCCTTGTCAAGGTCCTTGTTGGAGTAGCCAAGGTAGTTTTCAGAACCGCCGGTCTTGTAGATATAAGAGTCATCCGGGTCTGCCTGCATGCCCCAAGCCATGAAGGACATATCATAGGTCAGTTTTGTGAATTTGTTCTGCAGAGTCGGCCAGTCAACATATTCAGCCTGCATGGAAATGCCGAGCTGCTTGTAAGACTTAATCATTGCCGGGACAAGAACGTCGGTCACTGCATTGCCTTTGGAAGCGGTAAACATGAACTTAAATTCCTTGCCGTCTTTCATCAGCTTGCCGCTGCTGTCTTTCTTCCAGCCAGCTTCATTCAGAAGCTGTTCAGCCTTCTTCATGTCATAATCGTAGGTGTTGATGCCTTCGGTTGTGTAGAGCCAGCTTTCAGCAGTTTGGTTAATGTTCTGTGCATGTGCATAGTCGCCGTAAACTGCTTTGACAACACCTTTACGGTCAATTGCATACAGCAGAGCCTGGCGAACTTTCTGATCCTGGAAAAGCGGGTTCTTATGGTTCAGACCAACCCAGCCGTAGCCAAGTGTCGGCTGAATCTGCATGTTAACGAATCCGGCTTTCTGGCCAATCGCAATCTGGTCTGCGTTGCAGGTTACTTCGTCGTCGACATCAACTTCACCAGTTGTAACAGCCTGCATTTCAGCACCCTGCGCAACAACCTTGCAGATGATGGTCCCAATCTTCGGAGCACCTTTGTAGAAGTACTTGTTTGCCTTCATGGTTGCACTCTGGCCTTCTTTGTAGTCAGTCAGCGTGTAAGGGCCATTGGTAATGTAAGTCTTCATATCAACGTTTTTGAAAGCCTTCAGGTCGCCGTGCTTAATGAGTTTGCCATACTTTGCAGTGGAAATCGGGTATGTGCCGCCCAATGCAAACTGCGCGCTGGAGTTCGGCTTGCTCAGTTTTGCAACAAGCGTTTTGTCATCCGGAGTGGTTATACCGGAAATATTGTCGGCCTTGCCGTCGTAATATTCCTGTGCACCAACAACATTGTAGTTTACAAGGGAGTTAGATGGGCCGTCATAAGACTTGTCGCAAAGAATCTTGAGGCTGTTAACATAGTCCTGAATTTTGACCGGAGAGCCGTCAGAATATTTGTCGTCGCCCTTCAGCTTAAATGTATAAGTGAGGCCGTCGCTGGAAACATTCATGGAAGCTGTGCCGTCAATGAGGTTGCCTTTGTTGTCATTGTCCATAAAAGATGCACCAGAAATCGGAACCGAAACGTGCCAGTCGTCCGCGCTTTCTGCCCACAGCTGATTAAACTTGCCGCTCATGTCAGCAACACCAACAATCAGCGTATCCTTTCTCGCTGATACTTTTGCCGGAAGTTTGGAAGGATCCGTAGCCGCAATCGTACGGATATCCGTCATGGAAGTAGCTTTGCTGGGAGTTGCTCCCGATGCTGTACCGCTGCTAGCTGCTTTGCCAGTACCGCACGCTGAAAGAAGCATGCAGGCTGTAAGCGCAAAGCTTGTTGCTTTCGCTAATTTGCTATGTTTCATCTCTAAAACACTCACCTTTCTCTTTGTTTAATCTATCGCAGTTCATTAAAAATGAACGGATATGTAAAATTATAATTCTTTTTCTTCTTTTACGGTTTTTACGGTATGAAAACCGTCTTTGCTGTTCAGTTCGCTGCGAATTTTTGCAACAGCGCCGAAATGTTCCTTCATCAGCTTGGTGCACTTGGCGGAATCGCGCTCGCAGATGGACTGGTAAATTGCACGGTGCTCCTGCAGGCACGTTGCAAGACGCCCGGGGTACGTAAGGGTTTTCAGCCTCATGTCTTCCATGGTGGTGCCAAGGGTACGCACAAGGCCTGCAATTACCTGGTTTTTCGTTGCCATGGCAATGCACTGGTGAAAAAGAATGTCAGCTTTGATGCCGGAGTCACCTCTTTCGAGGCTCTGCTGCATCATAAAAAGAGTCTTTTCTATTTTCATTAAGTCGAGGCTGTCCGCGCGCTGGCATGCCAGCTCGCCGACCTTGATTTCAAGAATCTCGCGCGCCTCATAAAGATCTTCGAAAAGCTCGCTGTCAAGTTCACGGGGAATATCGATGGCGGCAAGTATTTTTTCAAGGCACAGGCGGCAAAGAGATGTTCCGCCGTTTTTATGGCGTTCCACAACGCCTTTCGATTCCAGCATAGAAAGTGCTTCACGAACGGAAGCACGGCTGACGCCGAACTGCTGGGAAAGCTCCGTTTCATTTGGAAGCTTCTGTCCTTCGGCCAGTTTTCCTTCTACAATCATGGACTGTATCTGGTTAACAATCTGGTCGCTCACCCGCATGGACCTAATGGCTTGAAACATACTGTCCCTCCCGGCGCGCAGACCGCATTAATGTTTTGCACTGCTAAAGCGGCTGACATAAACTACTGCTCACACCGGGGACATCAGCCTTGACGAATTGTCTAACTTGTGCCGGAGCGGGCGGCATCTTGTTATTGTAAAGATGCTCAGAATCAAACGCTGAATTTCCCCGAAACGAATGTTTCATATCGGCATTTAATTTTATGTGTAATTATACCTCTTTGCGCCCGAAAATGCAACATTTATTTTAGTTTCTGCATGGTTAAAATTTTGTAAGCATTCTGCACTCCTTTCCTCTGTTACTAGGGAAAATCGTTCTTTCTTTTATAAAAAGGGAAACGATGTCTGACGATAAGACGAATTTATTCCTGCGGGGTGACATTCGCCATTTAAACCGCCAAATAATGTAGTATAATAGTTGGTATCAATTCTGAAAAGAGGTACGCAGCATGAAATTTTCCGAGATGCCATATCAGCGCCCGAATCTTGAAAAAATCCGCAAGGATTACGCACAGATTACCGAGCAGTTTCAAAAGAGCAGTTCTGCCAGTGAACAGTATCAGCTGATTCTGAAGCACGAGCAGCTGCTTTCCGGTTTCGCCACCATGCAGAGCATTGCCTATATCCGCAACAGTGTCAACACGGTTGACCCTTTTTATGAGAAGGAAATTTCCTTCTTTGACACAAACTGCCCTGTAGTAGACAATTATACACATGAGTTTTACGAAGTGGCAGCAAAGTCGCCTTACAAAGCCGAGTTGGAAAAGAAGACTGGAAAGCTTTTCTTTACCAACCTGGAGCTTTCACTCAAAGCCTACTCCCCCGCTACGATTGACCTGCAGAAAAGGGAAAACGCCCTTGTAACGGAGTACGAAAAGCTTCTTGCTTCCGCAAAAATTGACTTTGACGGCAAAGTAATGAACCTTTCCGAAATGCAGAAATACACCATTTCATCCGACCGTGCAACCCGCAAAGACGCATGGACAAAGATTGCCGGGTTCTTTCTTGCAAACAGCAAGCGCTTTGATGAAATCTATGACGAGCTGGTCAAAAACCGCACCGAACAGGCACACAAACTGGGCTATAAGAACTATGTGCAGCTTGGTTACGATCGCCTTGGCCGCAACTGCTACGGCCCGGATGAAGTCAAAGCCTACCGGGAACAGATTGTGCGCGACCTGGTTCCAATGATTACAGACCTGAAAAAGCGCCAGGCAAAACGTCTTGGTCTGCCGGATATTAAGTTCTACGACGACGGATGCCTTTTCCCGGATGGCAACCCAGCACCGAAGGGCGGCACGCAGGAACTTGTGAATAAAGCCCAGATGATGTACCGCGAGATGAACCCGCTTACAGGTGAATTCTTTGACTTCATGAAAGAAAACGAACTGTTCGACCTGGAAAGCAAAAAAGGTAAGGCCGGCGGCGGATACTGCACCAGCATCTTTGACTACAAGGCGCCGTTTATCTTTTCAAACTTCAACGGAACCGCAGGCGATGTGGAAGTTCTGACGCATGAAGCGGGCCACGCTTTTGCGGACTATCTTTCTCGCAATACGCAGATTCTTGAAACAAAGACCCCAACCATGGACGCGGCCGAAACACATTCCATGTCGATGGAGCTGTTCTCCCGCCCGTGGGACAATCTTTTCTTCGGCAGTGAAGCGGAAAAGTTTCACCAATACCAGCTGGAAGCCGCACTTGACTTTATCCCGTACGGCAGCCTCGTCGACCATTTCCAGACGGAAATGTACGAACATCCCGAGCTTACCCCGGACGAGCGCAAACAGACCTGGCTGAAACTGGAGCACCTCTACCGCCCGTGGATTGACTTTGACAATCTCCCGTTCTTCAGCGTAGGCGGCGGTTACCAGCGCCAGCACCATATCTATTCTTTCCCGCTGTACTATATTGATTACTGCCTTGCACAGACTACGGCTTTGGAATTCTGGTCTGCTTCCGAAAAAGACTGGAAAGAAGCCTTCTCACGCTACCTGACTTTTGCGAAAGCCGGCGGCACCAAAACGTACGTTGACCTCGTAAAATCAGCAGGCCTTGAGCTTCCGTTCCAAAATGGATGCATTAAGAAGCTCTGTGAGGAAATCAACGCTTATTTGGAAGCCCACCATCAACTGTGATTCCCACATTTTTAAATGAAAATACGCCTTCGGCACATAAATTCATGCCGGAGGCGCCTTTTTTATTTATCTCTGTTTTTGCTCAGCCTTTCACCGACGCCGCCACTGCATCGGCGAAAGCATTCAGTTCCGCTGATTTTCCAGAACCGAGGGCGGATTTCAATGACAGTTTCTGCCCCAGCACACTGCAGTCTTTCATCTCTTCTGTTACAAACTTCTGCATCAGAGAGCCGACCATGCAGGCCCATGTGCCGTTTTCCAAAATGGCAAATGTACGGTGCTGCAGATTCAGCGCTTTCATATCGTCTAAATAGGCATGCATTGGCGGAAAAATACCGAGGTTATAGGTTACAGAAGCCAGCACAATATGGCTCAGGCGGAAGCTTTCAGAAATAAGGTACGAAACATGTGTGCTGGAAACATCAAACATTTCCACATTGGGGACACCGCGTTCCACAAGCGCCGCAGCCAGAACCTCAGCAGCGCTTTCCGTGTTGCCGTACATGGAGGCATACACGATGAGGGCACCTTTTTCTTCCGGTTCATAGCGGCTCCAGCGGTCGTACTTTTCCATATACCAGCCAATGTTGGAGCGCCAGACCGGCCCATGCAGCGGGCAGATTGTTTTAAGATTCAGCCCGGCAGTCTTTTTCAGAAGCATTTGCACCTGCCTGCCGTATTTGCCGACGATGTTGGTGTAGTAGCGCCGTGCTTCACCAAGCCATTCATGCTCAAAATCCACTTCGTCGTTAAACAGATGGCCGTTCAGCGCGCCGAAGGTACCGAACGTATCCGCCGAGAACAAAGTTCCGGTCGTTTCATCGAACGTAACCATCACTTCCGGCCAATGAACCATCGGTGCTAAAATAAACTTCACCGTGTGCTTTCCAAAGCAGCGGGTGTCACCCTCTTTGACGGCCTCTGTTTTTCCTTCCGTCGGTAAACCGAACTGCAGCAGCATTTTTGCCGCCATGGCCGTGCAAAGGATTTTCACATCCGGCCACCTGCGCAGAATTTCGCCGACCGAAGCCGCATGATCCGGTTCCACATGCTGAACCACAAGAAAATCGAGCTTCCTTCCGGCAAGCACTGCCTCTGTATTTTCAAGAAACTGACGGCCAACCGACCAGTCTGCCGTATCAAAAAGAACTGTCTTTTCATCAAGAAGCAGATAGGAATTGTAAGAAATACCCTGAGGGATGGGGTGAATATTCTCAAACAGTGCCAGGCGGTGATCATCCGCACCTACCCAATATAAATCGTCCTGAACTTTGCGCACGCATTCCATTTTGGATTTCCTCCTTGTGTACGGCTGCATTCAAAGAAGCCGCCGCCGACTATTATTTTAGCGCAGCCGTTTTTTCCTGTAAAGAGGCAATTGCCTTTTTTCTGGCCTTTTCGCCCAGTGACCGGTACAATTAAAATTTTATAGTAATAGCCGTGCGTTACCGTCAATTCTTCCAGCGTACCTCTTTTCAAGATACAGTCGCCGATGCAGTTTTTAAAGCTGTTTTGGTAGGACCCCCACTCAGCACCGCAGCACCATACAATAGCGTTCACCGGTAATACTCCAGCACACGGCGAAGGCGGTTACGCGCTTTTTTCAAGTGCCGGCTGACTGTAGCAGCCGTGATGCCAAGATACTTGGCAGTTTCCGCCTGGCTAAAGCCGCGGGCGTAATACAGCGCCACACATTCTTTTTGGCGGCTGGTCAGTTCCCCCGCCGCCGCCCTTTTCAGTGCGCAGAGCATTTTTTCCCGTGCTTTGTCTTCAGGTTCCGGTTCTTCGTTCACTGCGGCTGGCTGCACCACCATTCGTTCCAGGCTCAAGACTCTGTTCCGGCTCACCCTGTTCTCCCCTTTCCAGCAGAAAGCGCCCCGTATGCAGGCACTCGAGATACATTGTGTACAACATAGAGATTCTGCGGTACATTAAAATGGCGTCTTCCCCCGTAAGCCCTTTCAGTTTCTGGCGGAGCGCCGCCGCATGGCTTTTCAGTGTCTCCGCTTCCCGCAGATACTGCATTCCCCAACTACTGTAATCCATTTGCTGAAACCTCCTTCACTTATACACATAATGTGTAGCTAAAAGGTAAAGTTTTTTTGTGGCGCCATTTTCCGGTGCTACGTTTTTTATAGTAGCATCAAATTTCATGCAGTACAAGCATTTTCCGGGACATTTCTGTCTTTTAGCGAAGAAAGAGTCATAAAATGGACTCTGCAAACTCAAATATTTTTCAAGGTTGAATAAACACAATTTGTGTGATATAATAGCCGCAGAAAGAAAGAAGGAAAGAGGTACACCCTATGGATTCCGAAAGACTGAAGCAGCTCCGCCGGGAACGCTGCCTAACACAGACGCAGCTAGCCCAACTGCTCAATATCTCCTCATCTGCCGTAGGGATGTACGAACAGGGCCGCCGCGAACCGGACGGCGCTCTGCTGGCGCGCATGGCAGCGGTGCTGCACTGCACAACGGACGAGTTGCTGGGCGTAGAGCAGCCGCATGAAGTTGGGGACGTGATTGACAGTTTTGCCCGTACACTGGAGCAGCAGCCGGGGCTGATGTTTCACGGTGCTCCTATGACAGCCACAGACCGTGAAAAGCTTGTGAATGCCATCCGCATTGCCGCCGCTATTTCTTCCGGTCGAAAGTGAACGGCGGTACTGATATGGAAAAAATACAGAAAACAGCAGACCACCTGGTCGAAAGATTCGGTACGACCTCGCCTTTCGAGCTGTGCGACTTTCTGCGGATTCCCGTGTTTATGTTCGACCTTCCCGAAAGCGTGCGCGGCCTCAGCTTGCAGAAGGTAGACGGCAGCCCTTTAATCCTGCTGAACCAGACACTCGGCGAGTGGGAAAAACGTTACTGCTGTGCGCATGAACTGGGGCATGAATTGCTGCACAAAGGCCTGAATGCGCAGGCAATCGCCGATCGAACCAACCTGTGCGTTCCACGGCTTGAGAAAGAAGCGGATTATTTTGCCGCATGCCTCCTAATAGACCCTTCCCTCCCGGAATGGAGCGAAAGCTACAATCCGCTTACTCTGCAGCAAATAGCCTGCCTTTCGGGCCTTCCGGAAAAGATTGTCGTTCTCTGGCACGATTCTTCCGGAAAAAAATAAGCGTAAAAATGGCGGTGTGGTTTTCCACACCGCCATTTTTTCTTTCCCATGCCGCATCAACGGCCCTTTTTCCTCAGATTCCGGAAAAAATCCGTCAGAAGCGCCGCGCTTTCTTCTGCAAGCACTCCGCTTACAACTTCCGGCTTGTGGTTGTAAGGCAGGTCAAACAGATTGACAACCGAGCCGCAGGAACCGGCCTTTTTGTCACACGCGCCAAAAACGATGCGTGGGATACGGGCATTAATAATTGCACCCGCGCACATGGGGCAAGGCTCCAGTGTTACAAAGAGCTCGCACTGCCAAAGACGCCAGCCCCCAAGCGCACGGCAGGCTCCGTCAATTGCTTCCAGCTCCGCATGGCAAAGCGCATTTTTCGCGCCTTCACGCCGGTTGCACCCGCAGGCCACAACTTCTTCCCCACGCACAATCACAGCGCCAACCGGGACTTCACCCTTTTCCGCAGCCTTCCGGGCAAGCTCCAGCGCCTGCCGCATGAAGCATTCATCGCGCGTCTTTTCCGCCTCAGACATGGTATAGCCTATAAATAGAAGAAACGACGGCGTAAAGGATGAAAACAATTCCGCCAAAACTTCCAAGTGCCGCACCAAAGCGCGAAGAAAACGAGAGAGCTGTTTTTTTCTCCGGGCCGGAAACCAGAAGATGTTTAACTGCAAGAATGATGACGGCAACCACACCAAGCACCAGAATCAGCATGGACATAAACCCGTTCAGCCAGAGCGAAGCGTTCTTTCCATAAAAACGCGTAGCCATTTCATACAGGACGGAAAGCCCGTTATTCACCATATGAATCAGGATGGAAGGCAGAAGCGAATTTGTGCGCACGGCAACATAACCAAGTGCCAGACCGCAGAGAAACGCAAAAACCATCTGAATAAAGTTTCCGTGGTAGAAGCCGAACAGCATGGCGGAAAACACCACTGCCAGCCCATCGCCCCAGCGGCGCAGGCTCTGAAGAATCACGCCGCGGAACATCATTTCTTCTACAAGCGGCGGTATTAAAACAACATTGATAAAGTAAAGAAACAGCACCTGCGGATTGTTGGTCAGCGGAGATGTGGGCATCTCGCCGCTGAAACCAAAGGATTTTTGAATTTCGGAAACGGCATTGGCCGGAAAATTAGCAAGCAGGCAAACCATGCAGCCAAAAGCGACAAACAGAAGCGTCTCCCAAGCTTTCGTCTTATGAAAAGGCAGCCCCCTGGAAAGCGGAGTACGGGTCGCTGCAAAATAAATCAGTGCAGGTGCTGCCAGGCCAACCAGATAATCGGCACACGAAACCAGATAATAAACAACAGGCGGCAAACCGATAAACCCATCTGCCGTCGATTTGATATGATACCCCATTGACTTTAGAAAAAACAAGCTGATTCCCGGAAGAAGCCACGACATAAGAAAAATTCCAATCAGCGCCGCCCAGCAAACGCCGTTTGCTGTTCTGCGCAGTTGCCTGCGTTCCTCGAAAAGAGCCGCGAAATACGGCGGGCGGTAATTATTGTAAGGGCCTCCGGCTGTTACATACATGAGCATTTTCTCCTGACTGAACTAAAATGAAAGCAGATTTTATATAAAGTTTCTGACTTCCGGTAAAATTTAAAAAAGCGGCTGAAAGTTCTTTATGAACCCAGGCTGCTGTAAACCGTAATGGCATCTTTAATTTCTGCGCGGTAAAGGTTTTTCGCCCCTGCTGTAACCAAAATATATTCTTTTCCGTTAAAGGATGCAAGGCTTGCCAGGCAAAGCCCAGCCTCATCTGTGTAGCCGACTTTTCCGCCAAGGATGGTTGCCTTCCCCGCCTGATTGCTTTTTAGACAGCGGAACATGGTACTTTCAAAAGAAATGCCATCCGCGTGCTTATTCGTCGGTGAAGTGGTGTAGCGCGGCGTTGTAAAGACGCTGCGAAACGTGCTGTTTTTCAAGGCATAGTATAAAACGGCAGCAATGTCTTTCACGGTAGAGTAGTGCTGTGCGTCGTACAGACCCGTCGTATTAACAAAATGTGTGTTTGTCATGCCCAGCACGGCGGCCTTGCGGTTCATGGCGGCAGCAAGACCTGCTTCGGAGCCTTCCAGCTGGTCAGCAAGCCCGGCACAGCACTCCGCGCCGCTCGGAAGGATCGCTCCATAAAGCAAGTCATGCATTGTCACTTGTTCATCCGGCACGAAGCCAGCCATAGAGGCATCTTCCTCATACATCTTATCAAAAATAGGCTTTGGCAAAGTGACCTTTTCATGCAGATCTTTTGCTTCTTCTATGGCAACAATGGCCGTCATAATTTTCGTCATGGAAGCCGGGTAAATCTTTTTCTCCGCATTCTTTTCCAGCAGAACTGTCCTGTCATCTGCACAGATCAAAATGGCGGCGGGACTGTAAATACTTTTTTTCAACTTCTCCGAATCTTTCACGACAGCCGGGTCCGGTTTTGCAGTAAACCGGACAGTTTCATCCGGTTTACTTGAAACAGGGGCAGCTGAAGACAGATTTTTCTTTTTTTGAACTGATGCCTTAGCCTGCGGCACATCATTCATGCACGCGCTTGTTTTTTCCCCCGCCAGCACATGGAAGGCAAAGAAGCACACTGCTAACGCCATTGCAGCTAAAATGCCCGCAGTTGTCTTCCGGTTTTTGCAGTTCATCAATCCGTATTCTCCCCACTCGGCCGGCAGTCACAGCCGGCGCTATATTCCTAATAAATGATATAATAAATCTTTAATGCACTATTGTCAACTGAAGATAATGGCACTGTTCTTACTTCCCGCCAGCATCAAAATGTATAAAAAAGCTCCCGGGAACACTACGTTCCGGGAGCTTCACCTTGGAGCTACTGGTCCGACTCGAACGGACGACCTGCGCATTACGAATGCGCTGCTCTACCAACTGAGCCACAGTAGCAAAAACTGCTGACTAAGTAATTATACTAAATTCATGCAGCTTCGTCAAGGGTTTTTCACGAAAAAAGGCTTTTTCGGCCGCGCGGCTCAATGCGCCAGCAGAAAATACGCCAGCACGGCCGCACCAAGCGCTATGCGATAATAGCCAAAGGGCTTAAAGTTATGCTTTTTCACATAACCTACAAGGAAACGGATGGCTGCGATTGATACGAGGAAAGAAACCACAACGCCCGTAAGAAGTACGGCGGCTTCCATCGGCGTATAATGCAGGCCGAATTTTATCAGTTTCACAAGGCTCGCGCCAAACATTGTTGGGATGGCAAGGAAAAATGTAAATTCCGCCGCGGTTCCGCGGGAAATGCCAATCAGCAGAGCGCCGAGTATTGTCGCGCCGGAGCGGGATGTGCCCGGAATCAACGCAAGCGCCTGAAAAAGGCCAATCACAAACGCGGATTTGTAGTCAATCTGCGGAATCGTGCGAATGGACGGAACCCGGTTTTTGTTCCAGTTTTCCACAACAATGAAAAGGACACCGTAAAGGATCAGCGTAACAGCAACGGTCTTATAATTGTAGAGAGCCGCGTCAATTTTATTGTTGAACGGCACAAGCGGTATCAGCGGCAAGCAGGCGACGATTACTTTTTTCCAAAGAGAATACGTATCTTTCTTTTCCTGCCGCGATTTTTTGCCGGAGAACGGGTTCAGCTTATGGAAGTACAAAACTACGACGCCCATAATGGCGCCAAGCTGAATCACAACGCGAAACATTTCCATAAAGTTCGCCGACATATTAAGGTGAACGAAGTTTTCCAGAAGGATTAGGTGGCCGGTGCTGCTGATTGGCAGCCACTCCGTTATGCCTTCAATGATGCCAAATAGAATCGCTTTTAAAATCTCAGCCATGAATCAATCACCTGCAATTCAGTTATTCCTGCCGCCTTATGCAGCAGCGGCTTCATTATACGGGATATTGCCTGCGAATACAAAGCGGAATATGGGGGATTTCGTCATTGTGTTTTTACGGGCAAATTCGCGTTTTAGCAATTATAAATTGTTTCTTTTTCTAAAATATGTTATATTGAATTGGAATACAGTTAACCAATGAATTGATTAAAAAAGAATCGAGCTGAGAAAAACGATGAAAAGGCTGATTTTAGTAACCTCACCGCCGGCCTGCGGAAAAACCTACATTTCTAAAAAGCTGGCTGAAAATCTGAAACACGTCGTGTACCTTGACAAAGACACGCTCATAGGACTTTCGAACGTCGTCTTCGATGTAGCAGGGCAGGAACGGAACCGAAGCTCGGCATTCTTTGAAAAGTACATTCGGAACCCAGAGTACGACGTGATTGTCGCCCTGGCGCTGGAAGCGCTTCAGTATGACGATATTGTTCTGATTAACGCGCCGTTTTCGCGGGAAGTGCGAAGCCAGGACTATATGAACGGCCTGAAGGAAAAGCTGAAAAAATACGGCGCACATCTTACGGTAGTCTGGGTAGAAACTTCGCTGGAAGTGTGCAGGCAGCGTATGGCTGCGCGTAATTCTGACCGCGACACCTGGAAGCTTGCGCACTGGGATGAATACATTGCAACACAGGATTTCAGCATCCCGAAAAATCTGGATGACCCCGCTGTGATTGATGACCTTTTGGTCTTTCAAAATTCATCCGACGAGGAATATGCGGACTCCATGAAAAAAATTCTGGGCATTATTGAAAATCCAAGCACGTGATTTTACGCTGTTTCTGCCTGTTCGGCTAAACCGGGCAGGCGTTTTTTATTGACATTTGAAAGGTATCCGACTAAAATAATGAATAATCATACAGTGAAAAATTCAATGTGGGGGCTTTTCGCTGCATAATTTACAGCTTTGAAAAACGTCAAGCTGAAATTAACTTAACAGGAGGTCATACAGATGAAAACAAGAAAAGCAGGAGTGATTGGTCTTGGGCATGTTGGAGCCCACGTGGCATACAGCATTGCCGTACAGGGAATCGTGGACGAAATTGTGCTGGTAGACCAAAACGAGAGCAAAGTTTCCAGCGAGTGCCAAGACTTAATGGACAGCGTCGTCTACCTTCCCCACCGGGTAAAGGTTACTGTCGGCGGTTTTGCCGACTTAGGCGACTGCGACATTCTAATTAACAGCACCGGCAACATTGGCCTCCTTCGCAGCAGCAACAACCGCCTGATGGAAATGGACTTTACCATTGCGGCGGTAAACGGCTACGTGGATAAAATCAAAGCCTCTGGCTTTAACGGCGTACTTATCAACATCACAAACCCCTGTGACATTGTCACCCGGCAGCTGGCACTTGGGCTTGGTCTTCCGCGCGGGCGTGTATTCGGCACCGGCACCGGCCTTGATACTGCCCGCCTGATTTCCACTCTGGCACAGCAGACCGGAATTGACCATAAATCCATCACGGCCTATATGCTCGGCGAACACGGCAGTGACCAGTTTGCGGCTTGGTCCTGTGTTTCTTTCCGCGGAAAACCGCTTGACGAATGGGCAAAAACCGACAAGCGTTTCCAGTTCGACCGCGATGAGATGCAGAAAACCGCTATTGCAGCAGGGTGGCGTACATTCAGCGGCAAATACTGCACAGAATATGCGATTGCAAGCACTGCGGCACGGATGGCGCACATCGTTCTGCACGATGAAAAGCAGATTATGCCTGCAAGCTGCGAGCTTTGCGGCGAATATGGAGAATCCGGGCTGTTCGCCGGAGTGCCTGCCATCCTCGGCGCGAACGGTGCGGAAGAAATTGTGGAGCTTCCCCTTGCGGCAGAAGAGCAGGCAAAGTTCCACCACTGCTGCACACAGATTAAAACCAATATGGAACATCTGAAAGACATCCACTGACAGCACCTGCAGAAAATTGCCTTCCTGCCAAGCAGGGAGCCGCTGTTTGCTGTACGGCGCAAACAGCAATTTCCTGTTGACACAGGCTTTCACTTATGTTAAGGTTATTCCGGAAGGATACGAGAGATCAGAGTCTTTCCCGCAATTTTTTGGACCACTCCAACAGGGAGTTAAGGCCATACGGACAGCCGGGTCCACTGCCGAACGGCAACTTTGTTGCCTTATTGATTGAGTTAAAAGCTCAAATTTTGTAAGTTGGTTCCTTTTAAAATCGAACCGCGCTTTTGTGCACAGACTTGTGAAACGGTCAATAAGAGTAGTAAAAGTGTAATTGCTATATAGACTCTGACAGTTCCAGCTTCTTTTGAATCAGAATAACAGCGGCCGCTGTTTTTATGCGGCCTTCTGCACGATGCTTTGGCGCGGTGCGGTTTTCTCCTTTTGAAGGTGAATTTCTGCACACACCGAAATCGGTACTTTCTTTCAAAATAAGACGCAAGCAGCACAAAATGCTGCCTGCGTTTTTTATTGCCTGTTGCAAGGGTGCAAAACCGGGAGCCAACCGTTTATGAGGTGAAAAGATGAAAGAAGCGCGGAAAGCCCAGTTAGACCAGAACCGTGCGCCAATTTATGAAGCGCTGGAAAAGTTCCGCCGAATGCGCGTTGTTCCGTTTGACGTGCCGGGTCATAAGCGGGGACGCGGCAACCCGGAGCTCACGGATTTTCTGGGAGAACAGTGCGTAGGCGTGGACGTTAACAGTATGAAGCCGCTCGATAACCTCTGTCACCCGGTTTCCGTTATACGCGAAGCGGAAAAGCTGGCGGCGGATGCCTTTGGCGCAGCGGAAGCATTTCTAATGGTCGGCGGAACCACGAGCGCCGTGCAAAGTATGGTGCTTTCCGTCTGCAAACGCGGCGATGAAATTATTCTGCCGCGGAACGTACACCGCAGCGTCATTAATGCGCTTGTACTGAGCGGCGCCGTACCAGTCTATGTAAACCCGGAGGTAAACCGTCGGCTTGGCATTTCGCTTGGCATGAAACGCGGGCAGGTGGCAAAAGCTATCAGCGAACATCCGAACGCCGTGGCAGTACTGGTAAACAATCCAACCTATTATGGCATCTGCTCCGACTTGCGCGCGATTGTGAAAATGGCGCATGAAGCCGGAATGTACTGCCTGGTAGATGAAGCACACGGCACACATTTTTATTTTGGGAATGGGTTTCCTGTTTCCGCTATGGAGGCCGGGGCCGACATGGCCGCTGTTTCCATGCATAAAGGCGGCGGCAGCCTTACGCAGTCCAGTTTTCTACTGACGGGCCCGCGCGTCCATGCAGGCTATGTACGCCAGATTATCAACCTGACGCAGACGACTTCCGCCAGCTACCTGCTGATGAGCAGCCTCGATATTTCACGGCGGAACCTCGCGCTGCGCGGTGAGCAGATGTTCCGCAAAGTCGTGGAAAACGCCGTTTACGCCCGCGGCGAAATCAACAGCATCGGCGGCTACTACGCTTTCGGGCAGGAGCTTGTAAACGGCGACTCCGTCTACGCTTTTGATGAAACAAAGCTCAGTGTGCATACGCGCGACATCGGCCTTGCCGGAATTGAAGTCTACGACCTTCTGCGCGACGACTACGACATCCAGATTGAATTCGGCGACATCGGCAACATTCTTGCCTACCTTTCCATCGGTGACAGACCGCAGGATATTGAGCGCCTTGTGAGCGCCCTTGCGGAAATACGCCGCCTGCATCAGCGCGACCCGGCCGGAATGCTCAGCCAGGAATACATTTCTCCAGAAGTTGCAGCAAGCCCGCAGGAAGCTTTTTACGCCGAAAAAATCAGCCTGCCCCTGCAAGAAACCGTCGGCCGAGTGTGCAGTGAATTTGTCATGTGCTACCCGCCGGGAATCCCAATTTTGGCACCGGGTGAAAAAATTACGCCAGAAATACTCAGCTATATTGAGTACGCCAAGTCCAAGGGCTGCAGTATGACCGGCCCGGAAGACGCTAACATCGAACGGCTGAACGTTTTACGCTAAGAAGCTGCGGTTTTCCCGTAGAAAGGACTGTTGCAAATGGAACTCTGGTTCAGTGAAAATCATACCCCGAACGTTAAACTCAGCCTGCGTGTGAACAAGCAGCTTTATTCCCACCAAAGCGAGTACCAGCGCATTGACGTATTTGACACACCGGAATTCGGACGCGTGCTGGCGCTTGACGGCAACATCATGCTGACGGAACGCGATGAATTTATTTACGATGAGATGATTGTGCACGTTCCCATGGCCGTTCACCCTGCCGTACACAAAGTGCTTGTGATTGGCGCAGGCGACGGCGGCGTTGTACGCGAGCTGACGCGCTACGCAAGCATTGAGCAGATAGACCTTGTGGAAATGGACAAGATGGTGGTGGAAACCTGCCGCCAGTACCTGCCAGGAAACGCCTGCCGGCTGGATGACAAGCGCGTGCATATTTTTTACGAAGACGGCCTCAAATACATCCGCCGCTGTGAAAACGAGTATGACCTTATCATCGTTGACTCTAACGATCCGTTCGGCCCTTCGGAAGGGCTTTTCACCCGCGAATTTTACGGCAACTGCTGCAATGCCCTGCGCGAGGGCGGCATAATGGTCAACCAGCAGGGCAGCCCGTTTTACGCCGAAGACGCGAACGCCATGCAGCGCAGCCACAAACGCATCGCGAGCACATTTCCCATCTGCCGCGTCTACCAGGCACATATCCCGACTTATGCAGCAGGGTACTGGCTTTTCGGCTTTGCAAGCAAAAAGTACCACCCAATCGACAACCTGGACGCGAAACGCTGGAACGCCCTGCATCTGCGCACCCGCTACTACACCACACGGCTGCACGTGGGCGCGTTCTACCTGCCCGCGTTTCTGGAAGAAATGCTTGAGGAGGTGGAGTAACCGCCATGCTGCAGAAAAATGTCGAAACATTTCTTGCCTGCGGCGCGGAGTATGAAGATGCAAATCTTGTGCTGTTCGGCGCTCCGTTCGACTCCACTACCAGCTTCCGCCCCGGGGCGCGTTTCGGCCCGCCCGCCATACGGCACGAAAGTTTCGGGCTGGAAACGTACAGCCCTTACCAAGACCTCGACCTTGCCGATTACAGTATCTTCGACAGCGGCGACCTTGAGCTTTGCTTTGGCAGTTCCGATTCTGCCCTTGCCGATATTGAAGCCCGCGCGGCGGAAATTCTGCGGGATGGCAAGTTTCCGCTGCTTCTTGGCGGCGAACACCTCGTCACGCTCGGAGCCGTGCGCGCGGCAGTAAAAAAATATCCCGGCCTGCACATCATTCAGTTCGACGCTCACGCCGACCTGCGCGACGATTACCTTGGCGCAAAGCTGAGCCACGCCTGCGTTGTACGCCGCTGCCACGACATACTGGGTAACGGAAAAATCCATCAGTTCTGCATCCGAAGCGGCGACCGCAGCGAATTCCAGTTTGCCGCCGCGCACACTGACCTGCACCCATTTGATTTCACCGGTCTTGACGAAACGGTGGAAAACCTGCGGCAGGCAAATGCTCCCGTCTACCTCACGATAGACCTGGACTGCCTTGACCCGGCTTGCTTCCCCGGCACGGGAACACCGGAAGCCGGCGGAGTATTTTTCCCACAGCTTCTGAAAGCCATTCGAACTGTACTGCGGACAAACGTCGCGGCGGCAGATGTCAATGAGCTTGCACCGATGCTCGACGCTTCCGGCGCTTCCACCGCCATGGCCTGCAAAACAGTGCGGGAACTGATGCTTGCCATCGAGAACCGCCTGAGCACACCAGAATACAACAATCACTGAGGAGGAAAACAAGATGAGCAAAGTTTTAGTAATAGGCTGCGGAGGCGTTGCTTCCGTTGCCATTCAAAAATGCTGCCAGTGCAGCGAAGTGTTCACAGACCTCTGCATTGCCAGCCGGCATCAAGGCAACTGCGACAGGCTTGCCGAAAAGATCCGCGGAAAAACAAAAACGAAAATTACGACCGCTCAGGTTGATGCCAGCCATGTTGACGAATTGACTGCCCTTATCCGGAACTATCAGCCTGACCTCGTGATGAACATCGCCCTGCCCTACCAGGACCTGACCATTATGGATGCCTGCCTTGCCTGCGGCGTAAACTACCTGGACACCGCGAACTATGAGCCGGAAAATACCGACGACCCGCAGTGGCGCACGGTTTACGAAAAGCGCTGCAAAGAAGAGGGATTTTCCGCCTACTTTGACTACTCGTGGCAATGGGCCTACAAAAAGAAATTTGAAGAAGCTGGCCTCACGGCCCTGCTTGGTTCCGGTTTCGACCCCGGCGTTTCGCAGGCCTACTGTGCCTACGCCCAAAAGCACGAGTTTGACCAAATTGATACGATTGATATTCTGGACTGCAACGGCGGCGACCACGGCTATGCTTTTGCCACGAACTTTAACCCGGAAATCAACCTGCGTGAAGTTTCCGCACCCGGAAGCTACTGGGAAAACGGACATTGGGTCGAAGTTGCCCCCATGAGCATGAAGCGCGAATACGATTTTGACCAGGTCGGTCACAAGGAGATGTACCTCCTGCACCACGAAGAAATTGAGTCGCTGGCAAAAAACATCCCCGGCATTCAGCGCATCCGTTTCTTCATGACGTTCGGTCAAAGTTACCTTGACCATATGCGCTGCCTGGAGGATGTGGGGATGCTCTCCACCACGCCGGTGCTGTACGAAGGGCGCGAAATTGTGCCGATTCAGTTCCTGAAAACACTTCTGCCCGACCCGGCAAGCCTTGGCCCGCGCACAAAAGGCAAAACGAATATCGGCTGCATTTTCACCGGCACAAAAGATGGGAAGCAGAAAACTTATGCTATTTACAATGTCTGCGACCATCAGGCCTGCTACCGCGAAGTCGGCTCACAGGCTATCAGCTACACCACAGGTGTTCCGGCCATGTGCGGCGCACTGATGATGCTGCAAGGCATTTGGAAAAAGCCGGGCGTTTATACAGTAGAAGAATTCGACCCGGATCCATTTCTTGACGCTCTCGGCCAGTACGGCCTGCCGCACCTTGAAACCCGCAGCCCGGTGCTGGTAAAATGATGCAAGACCTGCGCCCACCTTTCGCGGCGCTTTCAAATGCTTCCGTACCGGAGATTTTTGACAATCTCCCAACGCCATGCTATATTTTAGATGAAACGCAGCTGCACCAAAACGGAAAAATTCTGAAAGGAGTGCAGCAGCGCACAGGATGCCGAATTCTGCTGGCGCAAAAGGCCTTTTCCAATTACGACCTGTACCCAGTGCTGGCACCGTACCTTACCGGCACAGAAGCCAGCGGGCTTTTTGAAGCGCGTCTCGGCGCAGAAGAAATGCCGGGCGGTGAAGTCCACGTTTTCTGCGGCGCTTACCGCGAACAGGATTTCTCGGAAATTCTGCGGTATGCCGACCACATTGTATTTAACACGCCTTCGCAGCTTGCAAAATTTGGCCCGCAGGCCAAAGCCGCCGGAAAAAGCATTGGCCTGCGTATTAACCCGGAATGTTCCACACAAAGCGGGCATTCGGCTTATGACCCGTGCGCGCCGGGCAGCCGCCTCGGCACAACGCGCGCTTTGTGGAATGACGCCATGACGCCCGAACTGCTTCGTCTGCTGGACGGCCTGCATTTCCACACTCTCTGCGAGCAGGACTCCGACGCGCTGGAAACGACGCTGCAAGCCGTTGAGGCTGGCTTCGGTGAATTTTTGCCCCGCATGAAATGGCTGAACTGCGGCGGCGGACACCACATTACCCGCCCGGGCTACGATATTCCGCGCCTTGAGCGCTGCATCAGCAGTGTAAGCAAAAAATACGGCCTGCAGATTTATCTGGAGCCGGGCGAAGCTGTGGCGCTGAATGCGGGCTTTCTCGTTACAACGGTGCTGGATGTTTTCCGGAACGGCAAAACGAGCCTTGCCATGCTGGATCTGTCCGCCGCGTGCCATGCGCCGGATATCCTTGAAATGCCCTACCGCCCGCCGCTTTACGGCGCTGAAGAGCCGGGAAGGCTTCCTTTTTCTTACCGTCTTGGCGGGCCAACCTGCCTTGCAGGCGACGTCATCGGAAGCTACAGCTTCTCAAAGCCGCTGGTGCCGGGCACACGCCTTGTTTTTGGCGATATGGCAATTTACACGACCTGCAAAAACAATACGTTCAACGGTATGCCACTGCCGGATCTTTATGTGCGCCGCATAAACGGCACATTCCAGCGCCTGACGCACTTCGGCTATGAAGATTTCAAATACCGGCTGGGCAGTCGGAAACTATAATTTTTTGGGGGCAGTTTCATGTTTTATGAACAGGATTGGGTCATGCGGCAAATCAAGATGGTTCTCGAATTTATAACCCGCGCGGTCTTTCACAAAGATATTGCAGACTATGTGATAGAAGATGAAAGCTGTAAGACGGAAACCCGCGGGCTTTCCGAAAAATGTAATGCCCTTCTCCGGGATGGCAAAATCTGCGAAGCGGAAGACCTTCTGTTTGAAAACCGTGACGACAGCAGCCGCGATTTTCTGGCGCTGGCCCTTAACTTTTACCAAAAGCTCAACCGCATGAGCGACGAAGAACTGCAGCGCGGCAACTTTTCCCGCAATGAAATACAGGAAGGCCTTCAAGACATCCTGAAAGGCCGCAGCGACGTCCCACAGCTTCCATTTTTTGAAGAAACCAAGTAATAGAACGGCCAGTTCATTCAGCGCAATTTATTTTTGAAAAAAAGGGTTCCCGCAAGGCACAAAAAGGAGCGAAGGAATGACAGATGACTTTGAACAATACTTGGCGCACGGTGTGGAAAGCATCGTCACGCAAGTTGTACACGCAACACTCACAGACCCGAAAGAAAGCGCCTTTATGGCAAAGTACGTTTTGGCAAGCCGCGAAGCTACAAAGCGCAGGGCAGAACTGGAATCCGGCGGCGAGCATATTCCTCCGTTTCTGATTGCCAGCATTTCCAGCCAGTGCAACCTGCACTGTGTGGGCTGCTATGCGCGGGCAAACCACTCCTGCACAGACGGCAAGCCACAGGGCGAACTGACCGATGGAGAATGGCTTTCCATCTTCCGTGAGGCAGAAACCCTCGGCGTCGGGTTTATTCTGCTTGCGGGCGGTGAGCCTCTGCTTCGCCGCCGTGTGCTGGAGAACGCGGCGGGTCTGCCGAAAATTCTGTTTCCAATCTTTACAAACGGAACACTGCTTGATGATGAGTATTTGGAGCTTTTCAGCCGTTCGCGCAACCTGTTTCCCGTTTTCAGCATTGAGGGGCAAAAAGAAAGCACTGACCGGCGGCGCGGAGCCGGCACCTACCAAAAGCTGAGCCTTGCCGTAGAACGCATGAGCCGCCAGCATCTCATGTTTGGCGCTTCTGTTACCGTAACCGTGCAAAATCTGGAAGAAGTAACTTCGCACACATTTCTTGCCTCGCTGGCCCAGCGAGGCTGCAAAATTGTATTTTACATAGAGTATGTCCCCGTTGCGGCACAGAATGCTTTCCTCGCCCCGGGCGACGCAGAGCGGGAGCTTCTGCGGCAGAAACTCGACGCGCTGCGCACGGACTATGGAGAAATGCTTTTTCTTTCATTTCCAGGGGATGAAAAGGCTTCGGGCGGATGCCTTGCCGCGGGGCGCGGTTTCTTCCATATCAACGCACACGGCGGAGCGGAACCCTGCCCCTTCTCACCCCACTCTGACACAAGCCTGCGGGATGTTTCCCTGCGGGAGGCGCTGCGCTCTCCGCTTTTCGGCCAGCTTCGCGCCAAAGGCCTACTGCAGGAAAGTCATATTGGCGGGTGTACCCTTTTCGCACAGAAAGAGCAGGTGAAAGCCCTGCTGAAAAAGAAAGAGCCGGAAACCTGCGGCTAACGCAGAAACCCGGCTCTTTTCTGCGCCGCTAAACAGGCAGCTTCAGTCTTCACAGCAATCAGGCACCGGGTTTTTGGTAAGCCCGGTGCCCTATTTTTCACTTTTCGCCAGACATTGCCAGCCTGAATTTAGCTAAAGTATCGACGGAAATAAAAAGTTCATTTTATCTTATTAAACCGTCAACAAAGAAGCGGCAATCCTCTCGTATGATAGAGGAAAAGCCTTTGGGGGGATTCCGCTTGTCGTTTGTGTCGTTTCAGTTCCTGCTCTTTTTCCCCATCGTTGGATTAATTTATTTTGCAATTCCGCATAAATTCCACTGGATCTGGCTTTTGGCCGCAAGCTATTACTTCCTGATGAGCTGGAACCCCTATTATGCCATCCTGCTTTTCCTTTCGACTATTACCACTTGGCTGAGCGGTTTTTTAATTGGAAGGTCTGCGGAGTTTCCAAACCTGAGGCATCCCGCCCGAAAAAAACTGTGGCTGATACTCAGCCTGGTTTTTAACCTTGGAATCCTGTTCGTTTTTAAGTATCTGAATTTCTTCTGTGAGCTCTCAGCAGCACTTCTTCATACCTTCGGGGTACCGGCAGCACAGATGCACTTTGACCTCTTGCTTCCGGTTGGAATTTCATTTTATACCTTTCAGGCTCTGGGGTATTCCATTGATGTGTACCGGGGCGTAATAAAGCCGGAAAAGAATTTCGGCAGGTATGCGCTTTTTGTGTCATTTTTTCCGCAGCTTGTAGCAGGCCCCATTGCGCGCTACAAAGATATGCTTTCGCAGTTCCGGGAAGTCCATTCGTTTGACTATGAGCGTGCAAAACGCGGCTTTTTACTGATGCTGTGGGGATATTTTCAGAAAAT
Organism: Bacillota bacterium; assembly: GCA_023417635.1. Lineage (GTDB taxonomy): Bacteria > Bacillota > Clostridia > Oscillospirales > Acutalibacteraceae > Thermocaproicibacter. The sequence continues at coordinate 40,968 of JAEZFF010000046.1, forward strand.
GGTGGTGGCAGACCGCCTGAAGACATTGGTCGATACGGTTTACAACAGCCCGCAGAGTCATTACGGCCCAGATGTGATTGTTGCAACCATATTTTTTGCTTTCCAGCTTTACTGCGATTTCAGCGGGTACTCCGACATTGCGATTGGCGCTGCTGAAGTCATGGGATTCCGGCTGGCTAAGAATTTTGACGCCCCGTATTTTTCTGTGTCCATCAAGGATTTTTGGAGGCGGTGGCACATCACACTGGGAACGTGGCTCCGGGATTACCTGTATATCCCCCTTGGGGGAAACCGATGCTCAAAACTGCGCCGTTACGGAAACCTGATGGCTGTTTTCCTCGTGTGCGGCCTATGGCACGGCGCTTCACTTTCTTTCCTCGTATGGGGCGCTTTCCATGGTCTGTACCAGATCATCGGCCTGCTGACAAAATCGGCGAGGCAGCGCCTTCAAAACCGGATGCACATTCCGCAGGATGCTTTTTGGCTGAAAGCAATGCGCATCGGCTGTACTTTCCTGCTGACAGACTTTGCGTGGATTTTTTTTCGGGCAAAAGGCCTTTCCAGCGCGTTGCTCCTAATACGCAACCTGTTCCGGTTCTCCGCCTGGGACGGCAGCCTGCTGAACCTCGGCCTGCCAATACCGGAACTCTGCGCTGCTCTTTTGGGCATAGCAGCCGTGCTTGCCGCTGATTTTCTGAACCGCCGCTATGACTTGTCAGGGCTGTTTCTGAAGCAAAAGCCATTTTCTCAGTGGGCCATCTGTACAGCAGCCCTGTTTCTGATTGCTGTTTTCGGAATATATGGTCCCTTTAACGCATCCGGGCAGTTTATTTATTCTCAATTTTAAAGGAAAGAATGACAATGAGAAAAAAAGTATTCATACGAATCTGCGCTGTTTGTCTGCCGGTCGTTTTCATCCTTGCTGCTCTGTCCGGAATTCTGACGCTGAAAACGGCTCACACGGGAGATTTGCAGGAGGGGCTGTATCTGTCAGATGACACCTATGATGTGGTGCTCATGGGGGGAAGCCATATGAACGGCGGCATCGACCCGAATGTGCTGTGGGACCGGTATGGCATTTCCAGCTATAACTATGCAACCGGCGGTCAGCCGATAGCCGAAACGTATTATCTCTTGCAGGAAGTACTGAAAAAACATAAAAACCCCGTTGTGGTTCTCGACGTCTTTTACCTTGCAATGTCGGCAACCTACGGAGATGACGCGTGGGTCAGCATTCCGCTGGACAACATGAAACTTTCTTCCAATAAGCTGGAAGCGATTCAAAACTGCACGCCGCCTTCGGAGTGGATTTTTTCGCTTTTGCCGTCGCTGAAATATCATTATCGCTGGTCAGAGCTTACTCAAAGTGATTTTTGCTATGATAACTCAATCACCTATTACACAAAAGGCTTTAACGCGGGAAATGACTGCTACGGAAAGCCCCTTACAACTTACGTAAATACAGATGCAAGGGCTGCTATTCCGGAAAAGAACCTCGATTATTTCAACAAGATTATTCAGCTTTCCAAAACCGAGCATTTCCCTCTGGTCCTTGTGAATATGCCAAGCGATTACAGCGTTGTGGAAAAAGACGGCGACTGGGTGAACAACTGTGAGGCACTGTTCAACACCGTTGCGGATGTAGCCGAGCAAAACAAGATTCCGTTCCTCGACTATGATGACATGATGGATGAAATCGATCTTGATTTTCCCAACAATATGAATAATGCCGGGCATCTGAATATGTGGGGTGCGGAAAAAGTCAGCACCAATTTTGGAAAATACCTCAAGCAGAATTATCAGCTTACAGATCACAGGGCAGACAGCGCTTATGCGCAGTGGTGGGACGATTTTAAAAAGTCCAAAGCATACACACTTCTGCATCTGCCAATTCTGCAAAATACATGACGAACAAGTGAAAGCCCTGCCGAAAGTGAAAGAGCCGAGAGTCTGCGGTTAACGCAGGCACCCGGCTCTTCTTTGCACCGCCCGGTAGGCAGCTTCTGTTTCCGCATCAAAGCACACCATGGTTACGTCACGCACGGCGGCGGAAGTTTTCAGGAAGTTCACAATTTCGTTCACAGCGATTTCCGCCGCACGTTCCAAAGGAAAGCGATACACCCCGGTGCTGATGGACGGAAATGCCACGCTTTTGCATCCATTTTCTTCCGCAAGGCGCAGGCAGTTCCGGTAGCAGGAAGCCAGCAGTGCGTCTTCCCCGCTGCGGCCGCCATACCAGACCGGCCCCGGCGTGTGGATAATGTATTGTGCCGGCAGGCGGTACCCCGCCGTGATTTTCGCTTCTCCCGTACGGCACCCGTGAAGCTTGCGGCACGCCTCCAAAAGTTCCGGCCCGGCCGCGCGGTGTATGGCTCCGTCAACCCCTCCCCCGCCGAGCAGGGTCGTGTTGGCGGCATTTACAATGGCATCTGCGCGGCACTGGGTAATGTCACCGCGCACAACAGAAAAGCCCATTTCTTTCCCCTCCGTTTTTCTTTTTAGTATAGCACAAAGGCCGTGTTTGCATTTGACTTTTTCCCTGCAGTGTTCTATTATGAGCAGAAAGAATGAATTTGCCAAATTAAAAGGGAGGATTTTCAATGGAAAAAGAAGTGGCTCTTGGCGATGTTCTGGTTGACTGCAAAGACTCCGCACAGCTGTGCAATTTCTATGCTGGGCTGCTCGGCTGGGAAAAGTTTACCCTGTACGGTGCGCCCGCTGTACGCAGTAAAAGCGGAATCACATTCCTTTTTATGGCGGAAGACGACTACGTTCCTCCGGTATGGCCGGAAGAAGACGGCAAGCAGCAAAAACAAATGCATTTTGACTTTTTGGTGCCGGATGTTCCCGCTGCGGTCCGCAAAGCGGAATCTCTTGGCGCTGTAAAGGCAAAAGAGCAGTTTGGCGGGGAAAAGTGGACAACCATGCTTGACCCTGCTGGGCATCCGCTCTGCCTGTGCGCCGCTGAATAAAAAGCTGCATAAAAAAGTCCCTGTGCTGTGAGGCAAAGCTCACCGGCACAGGGACTTTTTTGCGGCCTGCGCGGTTTCATGCACTCCTAGAAATTAACCCCGCAGACGAGTATGACGTTGGCAAAAGAGGTCGTTTCGCCCGTGCGGACAACCACTTTTGCATCTTTCAGCAGTTTTTTGAGCTCTTCGTGTGGAACATAACGGTGCGGCAGCCCCTTCAAAATTTCACATGTTTCATCGTGAAGTTTTGGGCTTACCGTTTTCATTTCTTCCGCGAGAATATAGGATTCCACCACAAGTTCGCCGGAAACCGCCTTTAACGTGTCCTTAAAAGACGGAATGCCGCGTACTAGGGAAAGATCGACTACCTGTACCCCTTTCGGAATCGGCAGGCCAGGGTCGGCAATAACAAAATATTGCGTGTGGCCTATGCTGGCAATCGCCTTGCAAAGCTCCGCGTTCAAAATACCGCTTTTCGTCATATAGAAAACCATCCTTTCACAACCACGCCATTGAAATGTGTTAAAACGTTTTAACATGTTTCAGCTTTTTATTATATCTTCTTTTAAACCAGAAGTATATAGCGTCTGCGACAAATTTTGGCGATTCTTATTTTGCATAATACACAAAAATACTAGTTTATTTAATGTTTTTTTAAAAAATGTGTTGACAACCGTCGAATCCTGCGCTATTCTGTAGTCAAACGTATTACTAAATTTTCGGAATGCTTCGGGAAATTGTATAGTTTCCATAAAAGCAGTTTGCGCTGCAAAAAAGCTTTCCAAAGGAGAATCTACCGAAGCCCATGAGAGTTACAATTCGGGATATTGCACGAAAAACCGGCCTTTCGGCTTCTACTGTATCCCTCGTTTTGAATAAAAAAAGTCAGCGCATCTCTCAGAAAACGAAAGATCTTGTTCTGAAAACCGCGGAAGAGATGCATTACTGCCCCAACCAGATTGCCATTGGGCTCATTACAAAAAAGACAAACACACTTGGGCTGATTATACCGGACATTGCCAATATGTTTTTTGCCGAAATTGCAAAGGGAGCTGAAGCAGAGTGTCAAAAATGCGGGTACAGCCTCATGCTCTGCAACACAAATGACAACCCCCAAAAAGATATAGATTACACGAGAGTGCTTCTTTCCAAAGGTGTTGACGGCATTCTCTTTACCATGGCCGTCAGTTCACAGGCCTGTAAAAACACCCACTGCGTCCAGATGCTGCAGCAGGCGGAAAAGCCTTTCGTTCTGGTTGACCGCACGGTAGAGCAGCCTGGCGCCGCTCTTCCCGCACCGAGTGTGCTGGTAGACAATGAGTTGGGCGGTTACCTCGCAACCCGCCACCTGCTGGAACTTGGGCACCGAAAAATCGGATTCATCTCCGGCCCAATGGGCGAGCTTTCTTCCCAAAAACGTCTTTTTGGCTATATCCGCGCACTGCAGGAATTCGAAGTTCCCTTTAGCCCCACGCTTACAAAAGTCGGCGACTACCACACTACTACCGGTTTTCAACTTTCTGCCGACCTGCTGAAGCAAGGCGTTACGGCAATCTTCGCCTGCAACGACTTGATGGCTTACGGCATTTACAAGCAAGCTTCCCTGCAGGGGCTTCGCATCCCAGATGACATTTCCGTTGTGGGTTTCGATGACCTGCAGTTTTCCCAATATATGCAGGTCCCCCTCACCACATTAAAGCAGCCAGCCTACCGAATCGGTGAAAGCGCCGTCCAAAAAATCATCCAGCTGACTGAACACCCCGGTCAGGCTCAAAGCAACATCGAGTTTAAGCCGGAACTTATCGTGCGCAAAAGCACGGGCCCGGTTCCGAAAAAGAATAGAAGAACGGAAGAAGGCAGTAAAAATGCGTAAAATACTAAGCTTCGGATCCCTCAACATTGACCATGTGTACCAAGTCGACCACTTTGTGCAGCCGGGTGAAACAACGGCGGCGCTGCGCCTTGACCTTCTGCCAGGCGGCAAGGGACTGAACCAGTCGGTAGCACTGGCCCGGGCCGGAGCTGAAGTGTACCACGCCGGGAAAATCGGCCCAGATGGCACAAACCTCGTAAAGCTTCTTGCTGAGGCGGGCGTTCACACCGAATATATCGATAAAACCGGAAGCACAACCGGTATGGCAATGATCCAGGTAAACCGTGCGGGGCAGAACTGCATCCTGATAAACCACGGCGCAAACGGTGAAATTACAGAAGAATTTATTGACTCTGTACTCAGCCATTTTGGAAAAGGCGACATCCTCCTCGTGCAGAACGAAATCAACGCTCTTTCATCCCTAATTGGTAAATCGTTTGAACAAGGTTTGAGAATTGCACTGAACCCTTCGCCGATGGATTCCGGGATCGCAAAACTCCCGCTTGATAAAGTGACCTGGTTTATTCTGAATGAAATTGAAGGCGAAAGCCTTACCGGCGAAAAAGAGCCGGAAAAAATTGCCGAAACACTGCTTAGAAGATACCCGCATTCAAAAGTTGTTCTTACCCTTGGCAAAGGCGGAGTCCTCTACAAAGACGCGGGCACGGTCTGCAGGCACGGGATCTACAAGGTCCCCGTCGTGGACACAACAGGCGCCGGGGACACCTTTACAGGCTTCTTTCTGGCCTGCATCACCAGCGGGCGCAGCATAGAAGAATCCCTGCGGCTGGCTTCCGTCGCATCGTCCATTGCCGTTTCAAGAAAAGGCGCTGCAGTTGCAATTCCTACCCTTGAGGAAGTAGAAAAGACACATCTCGAAATGCAGTAATAAGGATTTGAGGTGATATTGTGCATATTTCAATGAAAGGCATCAATAAAAGCTTTTCTGGAAACCAAGTGCTGAAAGATGCAGAGATTGACATTACCGACGGTGAGATTCATGCCCTGATGGGCGAAAACGGCGCAGGAAAATCGACGTTGATGAAAATCCTGACGGGCGTTTATTCCCGCGACAGCGGCGAAATTACCGTAGATGGAGAACCTGTGAATTACACCCATCCAAAGCAAGCCGAAGAAGCCGGCATTGTCTTTATTTACCAGGAGCTCAACAGCGTACCGGACTTAACTGTGCGCGAAAATATGTTTCTCGGCAAAGAACTCCACGGCAAGCTTGGCGTGCTGGATAAAGCAGCTATGGACACGAAGACACGGGAAGTGCTGGACCGGCTTGGCGTTGGAATCTCTACCAGCTGCCTGATGTCGGAACTTTCCGTCGGCAAGCAGCAGATGATTGAAATTGCCAAGGCACTGATGGTTAATGCAAAGGTCATCATTATGGACGAACCTACAGCCGCCATGACACTGGAAGAAACCGACACGCTTTTCCGCGTGCTGCGCGAACTGAAGGAAAAAGGCGTTTCTACCATCTACATTTCCCACCGTATGGAGGAAATCTTCCAAATCTGCGACCGCGTTACGGTTCTTCGCGACGGACAGTATATCGGCACCAAGCAAATTGGTGAAACCAACATGAACGACCTCATTAAAATGATGATTGGCCGTGAAATCGGCGAGCGGTATCCGGCCCGGAACAGCAAGATTGGCGACGTGGCGCTGGAGGCTGAGCACTTTACCAAGAAAGGCGTATTTGAAGACATCTCCTTCGCCGTTCATACAGGCGAAATACTCGGTGTTTCGGGTCTGATTGGTGCAGGGCGCACAGAAATCATGCAGGCTATTTTCGGCTACCTGCCGTTTGAAAGCGGGACGCTGAAAATCTTCGGGAAAGAAGTGCACATCCACTCACCGGAAGAAGCCATTGCGCATGGCATTGGTTTTATTACAGAAGACCGCAAAACGGAAGGCTTAATGCTCAGCAAAAGCGTTCAGCTGAATGTTGCTTTGCCTAACCTGAAGCGTATCTCCAACCGAAGCATCATTGACAATAAAAAAGACAGCAGCCTTGCGCAGCAGGCAATTAAAGAACTTTTCATCCGGTGCTCCAGTCCTGCTGAAACCTGTGAAAATCTTTCCGGCGGAAATCAGCAGAAAGTAATCTTTTCCAAATGGATTTTTACCGACCCTAAAATTTTGATTCTCGATGAACCAACGCGCGGCGTCGACGTCGGTGCCAAGAAAGAAATTTACAACATTATCAATGCCCTGGCGGAAAAAGGCGTTGCCGTCATTATGGTTTCTTCGGAACTTCCGGAAATCCTCGGCATGAGCGACCGCGTCATGATTATCCATGAAGGGCATCTGACCGGAATCCTTGACAATAAGCCGGAGATCGCTGCCGCCGGCGCAACAATGGCAACGCAGGAAAACATTATGACTTTAGCGACGGGAGGCAAATTATCATGAATTCTAAAGCATTGAAACGGTCGAACTTCGGCAGCGTTCTTCAGAACCTCGGCGCCCTGATTGCACTGGTGATTCTGTTCCTTGTGTTCAGCGTTATCAGCGCAGATTTCCGCAGCATGAACAATATTCTTGCCCTGCTGAAGCAGGCTTCTACCAATGGCTTAATTGCATTCGGCATGACCGGCATTATCCTGACGGGAGGCATTGACCTTTCCGTTGGTTCCCTGCTCGCCTTGACTACGGTCGTCGGCGCGCTCATGATACACGGCGGCACTTCCCCGGCTGTTGCCATGCTGGCAGTTTTGCTGATGGGCGTTCTGCTTGGCGCAATTAACGGTGTCCTGATTACCAAAGGCCGCCTGCAGCCTTTCATTGCGACCCTGATTACCATGACCGTTTACCGTGGCCTGACCTACATCTTTTCAAACGGCATGCCAATTTCAGACCTTGGCTCTGACCCAATGCTTTCCGGCGTAGGACGCGGCACACTTCTCATGATTCCGGTGCCGGTCTGGATTATGGCTGTTATGTTTGGTATTTACTTCTTTGCTTTGAACAAAACGACTTTCGGCCGTAAAGTCTACGCAACCGGCAGCAATGAAAAGGCCGCTAAACTGGCGGGCATTAACACTGCTAAAACGAAAGTCATCCTCTACACCATTTCCGGTTTTCTTTCCGCACTTGCCGGCCTCATCCTTGTTTCGCGCCTTGGCTCAGCCCAGCCAACCATTGGCGCTGGCTACGAAACGGACGCCATCGCTGCCGTCGCCCTTGGCGGGACGAGCATGATGGGCGGCCGCGGCAAAATCTACGGCACCCTTATCGGTGTTTTAATTATCGCTGTATTAAACAACGGGCTTAACATCATGAATGTTTCTTCGTATTACCAAAACGTCGTAAAAGGCATCGTAATTCTGCTTGCCGTTCTTTCAGACCGCAAACGCTGACGGCAGACAGATTTATTGATAAAATATTTGGGAAGGAAGTTTATTGCCATGAAAAAATTACTCGCAGTTCTACTCTCAGCAGCCATGCTTCTTTCAGCCTCCGCCTGCAGCACAGGTGCGGAACAGCCAGCTTCGTCCGGTGCTGCTTCTGGCAGCGCATCCAGCAGCGCTTCATCCGGCAAAACGATTGGGCTTTCTGTTTCCACACTGAACAACCCATTCTTTGTAACCCTTACAAACGGTGCGAAAGAGGAAGCAAAGAAACTCGGTGTGTCACTGACTGTGGCTGACGCCGGCAACGACACAGCAAAGCAGACAAATGACATTGAAGACCTCATTTCCAAAAACATTGGCGTTCTGATCGTAAACCCGGTTGACTCCGATGCTGTGGCAAACGCCGTAAAGGACGCACAGGCCAAAGGCATTAAGGTCATTGCCGTTGACCGTGTGGTAAACGGCGTCACCGTAGACTGCAAAATTGCTTCCGACAACGTTTCCGGCGCAAAGCAAGCTACGGAATACTTGCTCAGCAAAGTCGGCAAAAACGCAAAGATTGCACAGTTGGAAGGTACAACGGGTGCTTCCGCAACGATTGACCGCGGCAAGGGATTTCATCAGGCAGCCGACGGCAACGCACAGATCGTTGCAAGCCAGACCGCAAACTTTGACCGTGCAACGGCTCTGAACGTCAGTGAAAACATTCTGCAGGCACACAGCGACATTAAGGGAATCTTCGCACAGAACGATGAGATGGCCCTCGGCGCTGTCGAAGCTGTTTCCGCCGCTAAGAAAAACATTGTAATTGTTGGCTTTGATGCTACTGATGACGGCCAGGCCGCTGTAAAATCCGGTAAGATGGCTGCTACCGTTCAGCAGAAACCGGACCTCATGGGCTCTACAGCAATTGACAATGCACAGAAACTTCTGAAGGGCGAAAAAGTAGAAGCCAACGTTCCAGTTGAAGTGACACTAATTAAACACGCAGGCTAATACGCTCTATACAAACCACCTCAAAATTCATCTAATTTTTCATCTTTCTCTTGGGCTTCCGGTTCGCCGGAAGCCTTCTTTATGGTTCATTTTAAAAAATCAGGGCTCTCGGCATTAGCCGAAAGCCCATTTTGATTTTATGGCGTACATCAGCCGTACATTCCGTTTGCCGCCATGTAGGAATAAACCTCTTCGCCGTGCTGCTGTTCCTCTTTTTGAATGTGGTTCAGCACATTGCGCACACCTGTATCTGCAAATTCAAAAATGCAGGTGTTGTAGTTGGAAGAAACATGTTTTTCCGTAGCCAGCACATCGCTGCAAAGGAACGAGTCTTTCTGCTTGTCCTGCGCACTGCAGCTGCTTTGCTGAAACTGCGGAAGGGTCTTGCTGCCCTGACCGACCTGCGGAACTGTGCCGCTGTCAATCTGCTGCAGCGTCTGCAAATGGGTCTGCTCTTCCTGGCCAATCTGCGTAAAGAGATTTTTAAGCTGCGCGTCACACGCATCAGAAGTATACTTTGCATACTTCTGAACACACAGCTGCTCCTGTGACTTCAGGTCTTTCAGAAGAGATTTTTCTTTTTGGGTTAGTGTCATTATAATTCACCTCAGTTGTAGTATCGGAATCTCTGCCGCTGTTTATGTAACTTTTTTTTTGCCGCGGTTTATTTTAATTGAGTAAAGCAAAGCGCGCACTATTCCTGTTCTCAAATGGTACGCGTCTCTTAAAGAAAAAGCCCTGATTCAATTTTCAGCAAATCATCAGCCAGTAAAGCTGCTGCTTCGAAATTTCAAACCCAAGTTTCCGGTGAAGGGCAAAGGACGCCTGATTATCAGTTTCAAT
>JAEZFF010000070.1 GCA_023417635.1 Bacillota bacterium
TTTTAGCAGCAATTGGGGTATCAACAAAATGTAATGAAAAGTTTTTGTCAGATATATTTTCAATTTCATTACGTCTTATCTCAATAAACATGCAATAGTAAGCCATGTTGCAAGTCTGTTGATCCGGGCGATTTCTTATAATGTTAATTTCAACAGCTTGTTTCCCATTATCAATTGTTTTTTTACAATATTTTTGGGTGTATATATTACCGATCCGCTATTCTCCTGAATAGTAGTATAATAAAGAATATTTTCTTTAAACCAATCATTTGTGTATTTTTTACTCTGGTTTATTATTAGATTCGGATTATTGTATGAAACTTCCACAATCGTGTGAATAAAATCATCTAAGCTTTGTCGTGAGCGAAATATCATATTATTATCTTTCAGTGGAATATTTGCTTTATAACTATGAATGTCTATTATCACTCCATTTATTTTATATTCACACGATTTAGGCGGCTGAGAGACATTTGGGCCTGCATGGCAAGCTGCTAATAATGCGGTTAAAGTTATTGCCAAAGCTGTAAAAATCAACTTTTTCATTTTCGGCCTCCTTTTTCTGCCATTTACCGCACGTTAGAAGGATTTGATGCAAAATCCATGCTATTTTCTTGGCATCCTCAGTAATTGTTTTGCATGGCGTACTCCTTTTCTAATAGATATTAGAATCCATTAGGCAGGACCGTTACAAGTTCACTATACCATTGCAACATCTGAAATTTACTTATTAAGCTGAATGCTATTCAAATTAACGAAACCGTTAAAATCGCTTTTTTTAATGTCATCGCAGTTGATACATAAAAAATTAAGCTCAATATTTTTTGAGTTTCGGGTACCGCATCTATAAGAAAAGCTAATTTCATAGGTTTTTAAATGCGACGATTCATATGTATAAAATTGTAAATAAACATTTTGATTTCCAGAGCTTAATATAGAGTTTGGGCTTTTATCGAGATACTCTTCCACGTATTTTTTTATGTTACAGGCAATCTCAGCTTTTTTTCGACTGGTCGCGTTTTTGTCTAAATATCTTAGCCGACATAAAAATCCATTGTCAGTATCTATTTCACTGATTGCTATTTCATTACTATAATTGGATTTTATTTCGCCTAACAGTGGTTCTGTAGTAATACGAGTGTATAAAGGAACCATATTGTGCTTTATAAACAAACAAATTAATAAGCCAAACAGCAGAGTTGCTATGTAAAAGGCTGCGGCTTGTATGTATTTGATATCAAGTTGTTTTTTATTCATAATAATTCTCCAATTGCTCTATTATATAAAAAACAAGCAAGAATATAAAATTATACCACTGAATAATGATGCGCCATTAAATAGAATTGATAATTGCAATGCCTTTCTATGATTAAAATCACAAAGTATTCGCATTATAAATGCTTCTATTATTACGATTACTGCTTCCATGAAGGCGAGGCATACAATATACCATTGTGGACTTATAACATCTGATATTTGTACAAGAATAAGGTTACTGATCGGATTTGTAAGCAGATTACACAGGAAAACAGAATACATCATTTCCTTTGACTTAAATAAAATAAACGCAAGCCCGCACTCCACCAAAGCCGTCAGGAAAAAGGAAGTTGAGAAAAAAAGCAAAAAGTATAACGTCGTCATTCTTTAAGGTCCTCACTTGTTTCCGACTTTTTTTCTCTTTTATCTGAACTGAATTGATTGTTTTTAATAAAATTGTTTCTTGTGTATTGCTTTTTAATCAGTATAATGGCTTTTATAAAGCAAAAGAGTACCAATATTACAAGCCAAATCGGAACTCCAACAACTGAGGGAAAGATAGGCACTACATCAAAAAAACGACCTTTACGGCTTCTCTTCAACTATAATTTCCTTCTTTCCTTTATGCCATTTTATTTAGCAGTAATACAAATACCAGTAAACATATCTGCTTGTCTGCATAAATCCTCATAATTCATCGTAAAGAGTCCGCCCCAAGAAGAAATTTGTAACGTCGTTTTTTTTGAAATTTGATCCTCAATTATACCGATTATATTAACATTGTGTTTTGTAGTAGTATAGTGTTTGCCTTCCTTACTATTAATGCCTTCATTCAAAAAACCAATTGTGAGGACAGTCGGAACATTGTCACCCTCTGTTTCTATGCATTTTGCGAAAGTCGGCAAAACAATATTACCAGATTGGTCCCATGTAGTCAGGCAGCTTTCTGTGTCAGTTTCATTCCAGTCCGTTAGTACGTCGCCATCCGTGTCAATTCCATTGCTGCGGGTAAGCTTACCGTTCAAATGAATATTTTTGAAGCCTGTTGCGGAAATAATGTCATAGCAGTTTGCACCGTTGCCCGGATACATATGGTTTATTACATCGTCAGCAAAGTTAGTAGTGTCATAAAACAATTCGCCGCCCGTACTGGTTGCTATAGTAAAATAAAGGGAACCTATTTCTGTATATGGATTAATTATACTAGTATTATTCTGTGCTTTACCGAGCAAGTCGGGCAGCTGATATGCAAAGTCAGAACAATATGTGCCTTTTTCATCAATATTAAAGCAGTATTTAGCCGCATTTTCTCTTAATGGTAAATTCAGGGTTGAATGATAGGCGGAATCAAGATATGTATAAGAATCAAGCATTTCCTTTGTCTGCGCTGGATTAACGTTATTCTCACTCCCCACAGAAATTTTCGCTACATTTCCGCTTGGGCTAACTACATAAAGTCTTGCGGATTTTGTCCTTGAGAAAATTGCTTTTGAGGCATTGTATATTCTGTCTTTTATCTCATGCAAGCCTGAACTGCTTCCCCATGGACTATTTTTATAGTTGGCATAAATCACAAATATAACAGCAACAGCAGCAGCATTTTCCAAAGGCAAGTTTTCGTATTTACTAATTTTCATTTTTGAAATTTCTTTGGAAGTGCTTACTTTTGAATTGCTCAATTTGCCTGAAAGTTTAGAACACGTGGATGGAATACCTTTCTCAGCCCTCATAGACACAGCAATTTTTTCATGTTGCGACTGAATTGTGGCGGTCTGTTCCGGCTTAATACCCAAACTTGAAAACCACTTTTCCATAGCAGTTGACAGGAAAATCGACAGTACACTTTTTAAAACACTCTTTTTCGACCTTGCCATTTTTGAAAATATCTCTCTAATTTCTCAATTATAATTCCTTATTTAAATATAATATAGCGCGCCTATTTCCCAATGTCAATCATTATTTGTTATTTTATGGTGCTACGACCATTACAGTAAACAAACGAATGCAGCTAGCGGGTCGTTCTCCAGACGAGAACCATGGGCAAGTCATTGTTTTCATATGGAGAACTAAATGGCAATACTGCTCAAAGCAGAACGACTCAAGAAGTGGAGAAAATCCGCAAGACCACCGATGAGCTTGCCTGGTCGGAAGATTCCAGAGATTGGGGGCAGGAATACGACCGATAGCACGAGGGGATGACAGATTGTCACCCCCTCCACGCAAATACCGGCTATTTTGCACAGCATTTCATTCACCAAACAAATGTGGCAAAGCAACCCCAGCTCTCGCCACGGCTGGGAACCATACTGTCGAGTTCCCATTGAAAATTTACCACGCTTTTCAGCTTTTCTGCGTTTGCCTTTTTGGCGTAGAACGGTGACACTTGTGTTGGTGAGTTTGCCTGAATAAAGCCAGTTGTAAATGGTTTTGAAACTGGCAAGGCCCAATGTAACGGTGTTTGAGATTTGCTCTGGCGACCATGTTGCCAGCAACTTGTCTTCGATGATAGTGACCAAATCATCGGTGCATTTTCCCTTTGGGACAGAGCTCTTACGGCGTGTTTCATATGCCGATTGTGCCGACTCGCCCACATAGCTGTTGCTGGTTGCGTTCAGGCAAATCTCACGGTCAATGCAGGAGCGATGACGATGAAGCTTTTGAGCAATCTGCCGATGCGAATAGCCCAAGGATAATAATTCTTGGATCCGTCCTCGTTCGAACGTGGTAAGATAGTGGTAGCTCACAATGTTACCTCCGTTTGAATGTTGTATTTATCAACTCCATTCTACACGAAGATTCCGCTGTGGACTATTTTTTACCCTTTTACGGTGGCGCACTTCATTTTACAATCTATCATTTTGCCGTTTATGACCGTCAACCTGACATTCCAATTTTCATCCAATACAACAAAGTCGGCCTGTTTCCCAATGCGGATGCTGCCGATTTCCTTTTCCGCACCGATTTCTTTTGCCGGGTTAATCGTCGCGGATTTAATTACCTGCCGCAACGGTATCCCCCACTGAATCAAGTTTTTAACTTCCTGTGGAATATTGGTGGTGGAACCAGCGATCGTGCCGTCTGCAAGGCGGGCCTGACCGTCTTTCACATAGACTCTTTGCCCACCCAGTTCGGATACACCATCCGGCATTCCAGCGGCGCGCATGGAGTCGCTGATAATCACAGTGCGATCTTCACCCAGCAGGCGAAAAGAAGTTCGCAAAACTGCCGGATGGATGTGGAACCCGTCGCAGATTATTTCTGCCTTTACCTGATCATCGTCAAAGACTGCGCCGACAGCACCTGGTTTGCGATGGTGCAGCCCGTTCATCGCATTGTATAAATGGGTTACATGGGTTATCCCATCTTGGAATGCTTCTTTCGTCTGATCATAGTCCGCTTCGGTATGCGCCAGTGAAACCCTGCAATACTTGCTCACATGGTTGACAAATTCTCTGCCGCCTTCACACTCAGGTGCAATATCGATCAGCCTGACAATGCCCCCGCACTCGTCATACATACGCTTAAATTCCCGCCAATCGGGCTTGCGCACATATTCTTCCTTCTGCGCGCCCCTTCTGCTTGCGGAAATGTAGGGTCCTTCCATATTTATTCCACGGACAGATGCACCTTCTGGCGGGTTTGCAATGCAATTCTGAACGGTGGACAGTGCTGTTCTGATTTGTGGGAGAGAAACTGTCATGGTCGTCGGGCAAAAAGATGTAACGCCCTCAGCGGCAAGATGGCCTGCCATTTTTGCGATAGCTTCCCTTGTTCCATCGCAGGTATCGGCCCCTACGCAGCCATGAATATGAATATCAACGAAGCCAGGGGCAATCAGGAAGCCCCTCAGGTCGTAGCTGTCCTCCCCTTCGAGGTTCGGGGCGATTCGGTTAATCTTTCCGCCGCACACAGAAATATCGGCTCGTACGATATTAAAATCTTCATCAAATATCTTCGCGTTTTTTAAGATCATTGCTTATTCCTCTGTTGGATGTTTTTCATGGATTATTTTCATTGCATCGCTGTCCGCCACGACTGCCAAATTAGGATGTAGCTGCAGGATTGACGCCGGGACTTCCGGCGTTACCGGGCCATACAACGCCCTTTCAAGAATTTCCGCTTTGTTTGCCCCATTGACAATCAGTAGAATCTTTTTTGCCTGCATTATCACTTTGATACCCATCGTTACAGCGTATTTCGGTACCTCATCAATGCTGTCAAAAAAACGGGAGTTGTCCGAAATTGTCTTCTGTTTCAGGGTAACCTTATGTGTCATTTTGTTAAAGTTCTCATCGGGCTCATTGAATCCGATATGGCCGGTATTGCCCAACCCCAACAACTGTAAATCAATACCACCAAGGCTGGAAATCAGTTTGTCATACCGCACACATTCCGCATTAATATCTTCCGCAAGGCCATTCGGTACAAATGTCTTTTCAGGGCGAATATTGATATGACTGAAAAAGTTCTGTTTCATATAGTAATGATAGCTTTGCGGGTTTTCAGGCGATAATCCGCAGTATTCGTCCAGATTTACGCTGGTCACTTCGCTGAAATCCACGTCGCCCTTTTGGTACCAGTCAATTAGCTGGCTGTAAATTCCCAATGGCGTCGAACCGGTTGCAAGCCCCAAAATGCTGCGCGGAAACAAAATTACCTGCGCTGAAATGATGTTTGCCGCCTTGCGGCTCATTCCCTGATAATCTGATGCTTCAATAATTTTCATAATAACTGACCCTCATTTACAATGATCAAGCCAAGAGGCTTTTACAAAGAATATTTCATAATAGCGGTCTTACCTGCGTCGGCGCTACCGCCATATACTGTCAATTTTTTCACATGATCCATATTGGTAATGATACAGGGTGTAACGACACGATAACCTGCCTGTTTTATTTGTTCAATGTCCATATCCATGAGCAAATCCCCTGTCAAAACGTGCTGACCCACTTTAACATGGCAGGTAAATCCTTGGCCTTTCAGCTGAACGGTATCCAGCCCCAGATGGATCAGAATTTCAAGGCCGTCGTCGCTTTCAATACAAATTGCATGCAGCGTATCGGCAATCTGAACAATCTTTCCGGATATTGGGGCAAGCACCCTGTGGTCGGAAGGTATTATTCCCACGCCGTTGCCCAGAATTTTTCCGGAAAATACATCATCCGGCACTTCTGTAATGGGAACAATTTTGCCCGTTTGCTGCGCAACCATTACTCTATCGGTTTTTTGTTTAGAAAACAGAGACATTTTACTTAATCCTTTCCTGGTTCAGAATGAATTGCTTGCCGTAAAGCACTTTTCAGGCTCAGTACGGACGGTGGAACAACGGAAAATTCGTCGATACCGAGCTTCTTCAGTACAGCGGGGTTGCGTTGATCGTACAGTTTCGATATTTTCCCATTCATCCGGTCGGTCGCCAGCGTATACTGTGTTAAATCATTTGTACCAATGCTGGAACTGCACTCCTTCGCGCATTTTACTAAAAGTCCCGCCGGACGTGCGTGCAGACCATCTGCGTCTTTTATCTGGTACATAAATTCTTGCATTTCTATTTGCCTTTTTGCAAATTGTATTTTGAAAAAAGGAGGCGGAACGAATTTACCTCCCCTCACCGCGAAAGGTAAATTGAGAGAATATCAAAGCTTTTCGCCTTTATAAAGCTGCCGCATCAACGAGTTGGTACAAAACTTATTGTAGCTTATAGCATGAATTTGAATCCCATGCCCTCGGTAATGTAGTCAAGATATGGAAGTGATTCCGGTCTAACCTGGCCGACAATATTCACTTTGCCCTCCGGCTGCAAATCTTTTCGGGCGATCTCCAATTCTCCCGAATACCTCAGGTAATCCTTGTTTCCCACTGATATGCTGCCCTTCTTTCTGGGGCTGCATGGCTCAACCGGGAACGGCCTGCCTTCGGAAGCATACTTTCTGGATTCCTGCGAACGAATCACATATTCGCTGGAATCCGGCCGGTCATGGTGAATGGCTTCCGCAATGAATTTGTATTCCGGCCTGACATCGGCTTTTAAGCTGATATAACCGTCCGACAGTTCTTTGATTTGGCGGTAGGCATCATTGCTGATGTCTACATCGCCCACCATGCAAATATCGGTGGAGCACAATTTGATCAGTTGAAGCATATTGAGCAGTACATTTCCATTGCGCTGTTCTTCAACGGTAGGGAGCCCCATTTTCAGGGGCCCCCGCAGTGTTTTGTCTCCTGCTACAAACGCTATCGTTTTCATGCCAAGCGAATGCATCCGTTCATTTATTTTTTCAACTCTTAACAAAGACAAGCCTGTAAGCGGTTTGGGATAGAAATTATGGCATGCGCTAAATTTTGTAAAATCCGCATGCAGGCTTTGAAGTTCGGCAATCTGGCTGTCCTGGAGCGTACTGGCATTAAAGACCAAATGAAAGTCGTTCGAAAGCTCAACCATTTCCCGGCAAGTAAACCCATAGTCTACCCTGATATGTGAAATGGTAGTCTGCTTCAAATCGGAAATGCTATGGAATCCCATCTTCTTCAGGACCCGCGGGCCAATATCCACAACCAAAGAAACTCCGAATTCCTTGCATGCTTCCAGAAGGTTTTTGACTTCCCTGCCATAATTTTTCGTGTTTTCTTCCGGTATATGCAGGGAAGTAAACGCATATCTGATATTGGAACGATGTGCCTTTTCCAGAATTTCAGCGTTTTTCTGGATTCCTGTTCCCAAATACAATGAAACTCCAAAGTGATTCATAACATCATACTCCGTTTATTCATCTTTACCATACACTTCATTGATTCTATTTTCGTCAACCCCAAACAGATATGTCAGGATAAATCCGGCGACATAAGCCACAACAATGGAAATAATATACTGTAACTGCTGGCCGGGGGCAACAATCAACAGACCAAAAAGCCCCGAAACGCCCTGAGATACCGTACCAAGATGGAACAGAGACGCCAGGATGCCGCCAAATCCGGCTCCCAAACAGGCCGTAACAAAAGGTTTGCCAAGCGGAAGCGTTACGGCATACATCAAAGGCTCGCCAACACCAAGAATACCGACGGGAAGAGAGTCTCTCGTCATTCTCTTCAGCTTCTTGTTTTTCGTCTTGAAGTAGATGGCAAGGCCGGCGCCTACCTGGCCGCCGCCAGCCATCATTAGGATAGGCAGAAGATAGTTGATGCCCTTCGTCGGGCCAGTTGGAGAATTCAGCATAGCATGGATCGGTGTTAACGCCTGATGCAGCCCAACCGAAACCAAAGGCAGGAAACCGGCCGACAGAATATAGCCACCTACCGCGCCGAGGTCTTTGTACAGGAAATCAAGTAAAAAGAAAATACCGTTCGTAAGCCATGTGCCAATTGGCTGCAGCACAATCACCGTCACAAGGCCGCCAATAATAACCGTAAAGAGCGGCGTAAAGAACGTATCCAATATATCCGGCATAATCTTTCGAATCCATCTCTCGAGGTATGCGAAGAAGATGCCGGCAATCAGCGCGGAAAGCAAACCGCCGTTACTCGGGTTAAAAACTGTTCCTGTTATGGGAAGCAATATTTTTGCGCCTTTCGCCTGGGCCAACAGCGGCATGGTCGAATTTGCAACAAAATAAGTGCCTGCCAGCGCTCCAAGAATAGGAGAGCCTTTAAATTCTTTTGCAGCGTTCATGCCCACGAAAATCGGCAGGTATAGGAACAGCGCCCACCCGATTACATCGATGCATTGGTACCACCAAACGCCTGCCATGGCTTTATGGGTTGAAACGTTGATAACATTAATAATTCCGTTGATAAGCCCTGCAGCGATGATGCCCGGCAAAATAGGTACAAACACGTTTGCAATGTGTTTTAAAAATCTCTGTACAGGGCCGTTATACTTTGCCTTATTAATAGCCTTGTTTTCTTTGGCAACGGATTGCACGTCTTTAGCAGCCTCATCCGAGCCAAGCGCCAGCCCGGTCAGTTTGGCAAATTCCTCACCGACCTTATTCACTTTTCCAGGGCCGAAAACGATCTGCACCGTTCCCGAGTCGACAACACCGAGGACCCCTTCTACTCTTTTCAATGCGGGAACATCAACTTTTTCATGATTTGAGACAGTCACCCGCAGCCGCGTCATACAAGTCATGTTGGCAACGACGTTATCTTTTCCTCCAATTGCCGCAAGAGCTTCTTTTGCAGATTTTTGATAGTCCATTATAGTTCCCCTTTCTCTTTATCGGAGTTTGTTCTCTTTCCCTCGTGGATTATATGACTATTTACATTATACTTTCCTAACTATATATGTCAATAATATTTCACAATATTTTTTAATTTTATAAAATATTATTTTACAATTATTTTTTGGTATGCTGCTTCTTTTTTTATTAAGTGAACCATATTGTTCATTGTTTCCATATTACATTTAAGCAATAGATTATTATTAATGATTATGACTAATATTTTCTATATTCAATCATTTTTGCGTGTTCCTGTCTAAATTGTTTTACATATTATTCGCCTATATTTTAATATAATAATATTGAAATTTTATTTTATATAGTTATAATATATAGTGTCATAAATAAACAGTGTGAAATGTTTGCCTTTCTGCAGCTTCAAACGTGAAACGAAAACAAGGGGAAATATAAAATGAGCATAAACTTGAAAATACTCGAAACAGAACAAGTCAACCCAAACAGTCAAAACATCGATATTATGGATACCATTCATATACTAAACACCATTAACCGCGAAGACCAGACTGTCGCCCTGGCGGTAAAAAAAGTTCTGCCCGAAATTGCAGATCTGGTCGATCATATTCACGAACGAATGATGCGGGGAGGACGGGTTATCTATATCGGAGCAGGCACATCTGGCCGGCTCGGTGTATTGGATGCCAGCGAATGCCCACCCACATACGGTGTGGACGCTTCCCTGGTGCAGGGAATCATCGCTGGCGGGTTTTCAGCGCTGCTGAAAGCAAAAGAAGGTGCCGAAGACAGCTTTGAACTTGCACGGCATGATCTGGAAAATGTCGGCCTTACTCCCAATGACACTGTAATTGGCTTGGCCGCCAGCGGAAGGACGCCCTATGTCATCGGCGGACTTGACTATGCCAATGAAATCGGAGCTTATACTGGCGCGGTCAGTTGCGTATATCACGCAAAGATTTCAGAACATGCCAATGCAAAAATCGAAGCGGTCGTCGGGCCGGAAGTAATTACCGGCTCTACACGCATGAAGGCCGGCACTGCGCAGAAAATGATTCTGAACATGATTTCCACAGCCCTGATGATCAAGTACGGAAAAGTCTACAAAAACCTGATGGTCGACGTACAGCCGACCAATGAAAAATTAGTCGAGCGGGCAAAACGAATTATTATGTCCAGCAGCGACTGTAGTTATGAAGAAGCTGCAGATTATCTGGAGCAAAGCGGTTCCAATGTAAAAATCGCGATCTGCATGGCAATAACCAAGCTATCTAAAAACGATTGTGATATAATATTAAAAAAAGCTCAGGGCAACATCTCAAAAGCAATCCGTTCTTTAAGAGAAGGCGACGATCGTACCGAAAAGCTGAAATAACAGTGAGGATATGAAATGAGCTGCGTTTATAAAATTCGCGAAGGAATGGCAAGTTATACCAAAACGGAAAAAAAGCTGGCAGACTACCTGCTGCAAAACAGGAATGAGACTATTGTAAGTTCCGCGCAGACTTTGGGTGAAAAAGTCGGGGTCTCAGCCGCTGCGGTAATCCGCTTGTCCCACAAGCTAGGGTACAAAGGATTTACAGCGCTGAAAGTCGATCTTGCTCGGGACAGTACCAACGAGGTCATGAGCTTTGACGACATGATTCAGGAACAGGACCCCATGGACATTGTTGTTAAAAAAGCCGAAAACCTCAACACCATGCTGCAAAACCAAGCTTACCGGCTTTTAAACATTGAAAACCTGGAAAGAGCCGTCCAAGCATTGTTGAAATGCCGAACGGTGTATCTTTTCGGCATTAGCGGCTCCGGCATCGTCTGCATGGATTTTATGGAAAAGCTGTCCCGAATTAACCGTTCTGTCATCTATCACAACGATTTTCACGACCAATTTGCGGCCGCAGCCCACATGACAAAGCACGACGTCGCGCTTGCTGTAAGCTACGGCGGAAAAACTCACGAAGTAAACACCGCCATGAAATTTGCGAAAGAAATCGGAGCCACCACCATCGCTATTACACAGTTCCGGAAAACCCCTTTGTCCAAATTAGCTGATATTCCGCTTTACATTCCCACGACAGAACGCGAGCTGCGGCTGGGAGCCATTGCATCTCGGAATGCCTCTCTCATTGTAACAGATTTACTTTATATGGGCCTTGCAAAAGATAATATCGAGTTTACAAAAAAGTGTCTGGTGAAAACCAAGAACGTAATAACCCTGTTGAAATAGAATGCGTGATTTGCTTGAAATTAAAATTAATCGCTTTGGATATGGACGGAACTGTTTTGCTCAATGATCACAAGAGCATTACTCAGAGGACAAAACAGGCGATCGGCAGAGCCGTCGCGCAAAATATTATTGTCGTCCCTTCCAGCGGCAGGATCGTTACCGTTTTGCCCACAGCCGTAACGTCCCTCCCCGGCATCGATTTTGCCATAACCTCAAACGGCTCTTTGGCTTATGAATTGAAAAAGGAAAAAATAATCTATTCGAATTCAATTCCCATCCAAAATATCATATCGGTTTTACATAGCCTTCCCGCACATTTATGGGTTGAAGTCTGGTATCATGGAAAGATTTATATGGAACAAAGCAAATTTTCGCATCTTTCCGATTATCCGTTAAATCCGTTTCATGCAGAAGTCATCGAGCAGATCGGGGTCGGTGTTGAAAATTTGGTTTCATGTGTGGAGAAAATGCTTGACGGAGCTGAGAAAATCAATCTTCCGATAATGTCGCCCGACTTAAAGGGAAAAGTGTGGGAAGACCTTTCCCGTTGTTCGGAATACGCTTTAATTGATACAAAATTCGGGATTGAGATCATGAACGCCGGGACATCGAAAGCAGCCGGAATTTTGGGGCTGTGCCGTTACCTTTGCCGAAATGGCACTGAAATCAGGATGCAGAATGTTATGGCAATCGGCGACAGTGAAAATGATATTGAAGCACTGCAGGCCTGCGGTTTAGGTATCGCAATGGGGAATGCCTGTGACTGCGTAAAAAAAGCCGTAAAAAACACCACCCTGCGCAATACTCAAGACGGCGCAGCGGTGGCGATTGAAAAATATGCCCTATCACTATTTTAACTTTTGCGCAAGGAAAACGGAAGATTGCATAGAAAGCAAAAACAAGGCCGCCATTGTCGGCATATATCGCCTTAACCCACCAGCCTGAAAAATTTGTATCTCCTTGAAATGCAGCCGCTTTTGTATAGTTTTCCACATTTTCTCGGCTTTTTCCTTCGGATCCAAGAAAGTGTATTGCAAACGTTGAATTTTCAATATCCACTGCCGATGCTTTATCAGATCTATAATTTCGCAACTGCTTGTTCTTCACCCATCGCCCGGCCTTTTGAAACAAGCTCCCCAGCACCATTAAAACTAACGGTAGCGTGACAGATTCCGTATTCGGCAGCAAAACTGGCAATTGTGCAACCGTTTTGAATATGTAGCTTTACAACCCTTTTCTTGGTTTTCTCAGTATTTGCCTACCACAAAGTTTCACCCCAACAGGTTTCGGAAAAATTTTGTGGGTATGTCCTTTTTGCACCTGGGGCACTATCGGAACCCGCTATTCTGAAACAAACCAAAGGTTGCTTTCAGTGCAGAGCTGACTGGAAGAATTAACCGGAAAATTCTGGATGTCGTTCTGGCCCTGCTGACCATTCTACCCGGTATCTATTTGCTGATCAGCCGGTAGACAGGCGCGACGCCGCCCATCACCAGGTAACGCGATAATTTCGGTTGCGGTACTTTTTTGGGGTGATGCCCACAAGCTTTTTAAATATCTGAATAAAATGGCTCTGCGAGGAAAAGGACAGGTAATTAGCGATTTTAATGACGCTGTAATCCGTATACTTCAGCAGATTCTGAGCCTTCTCTATCTTTTTTTCGCGGATATAATCGCTGATGGAAATGCCGAGCTCCTGTTTAAAAAGCCGGGACAGATAACTCAGAGACAGCCCGGTATGCCCGGCAAGGTCCTTCACGGTAATTCTCTCGTTGATATGGAGGTAGACGTATTCCGTGCACATGACGATGGACTTCGAGATTGCGGCATTTCTTTGCAGACAAAGCATTTTGCCGGTAAAATCCAGAGCCATGCGGTTGTGGAGCTCGGCAATTGCGCTGATATCCTTGCAGGAATCCATTTTTAAAATATAAAAATCGCTGAGTCGGTACGCCTGCTCCAGTTCCATCCCGGCTTTCACACATTGCCGGGTGACCATGGAGACCGTTACGACAAAATGGTATCGTATGTTCGTAATGGCATCGCGGGACAAAACCCCCATGCCTTCCGTTTTTGTAAAAACACCCTCACGGCAGTTTTCCCGCACAAAATCCATGTCGCCCGACCGGACTGCTTCGTAGAAAGAATACTCTTCTTCCATCGGGCGGTGGGGAATCTCTTCCTCGCATTTTTCCACTTCCTGCACGCACCATTCGTGCTCCAGCCCCATTCCGATTCCTCCTCCGTATGGTTTTTGCTTAAACTGAGTTATAACATGAATCTGATATTTTTACAATCGTTTTATGCGCAGCAAAGGAAATAAATTCAGCATTCATTCCGTTTAATGGCAATTTTAGCCTTATATTTCATAGAGACTGGGAGTTTATTACTCTCAGTTCTTTTTAATTTCACAGTTTTACGATTACTATCTAAATATTATTGGTTAAAGCGTCTGTATGGAGTCTGCTGAAAAAATAAGGTTGCAAACCTGACAAAAAGGACAAGATTCTTATAGTTACGGGATGAAAATCTTCTTATAATAATATAAATGCCAACATTTGGGCCTATGAAAAATAGTTGGCAATGGAGGAGGATGCGTTAAAATGAAAAGCAATGGTTCGTCCTTTTTCAGAGCGCTGTTTTCATCCACAAGGCGAAACATCATCTACATCTGCGTGATCGTCGCAATGGCTGTGGTCGTTTCGGCCATCGGATTCAACAGCTTTAGAAACGGGAACGCCGTGCGGAACGGTGCCGCGACATCGGAGTCGGCAAAAGGAGCAGATTCCGGCAGTTCCAGCAGTCCGTCCGATTCTCAGGCTCCGGGCAGTACGGATTCCGGAAGCCCGTCGTCGAACAGCAGCGGCGCGGAAGGAACGCCCGGGGCACAGCCGAGCATCGAGCAAACCGGGCAGACCAGAGGACAAACCGGGCAGACCGGAGGACAAACTGGGCAGACCGGAGGATCGGGTTTCCAAACAAATACGACAAACAGCGCAGCTCCGGCAAACCCGAGCAACTCCGGCGGCGACCATCCGGGCGGAAACGATCAGCCGCCCGCCCAGGACCCGTATCATCTTGTCTGGGAGGACAACTTCAACGGAACGTCTCTGAATACGGATGGCTGGAATTACGAGTATCATGATCCGGGGTGGGTCAACAACGAGCTGCAGCAGTATGTCGATCGCCCGGAAAATGTTTATGTGCGCAACGGTGAACTTGTAATCCGGGCAATCAAAACAGTGGACGCAGACGGCAAGGTCCATTATACTTCCGGAAGAGTCAACACGAAAGAGAAGCACGATTTCAAATACGGCAAGTTTGAAATCAGAGCCAAGGTGCCGAGCGGCAAAGGCTTTCTTCCCGCCATCTGGATGATGCCCACCGACGAAAACCTGTACGGCCAGTGGCCGAAATGCGGTGAAATGGACATCATGGAGGTTCTGGGCAACCAGACAAACAAGGCATTCAGCACGCTTCATTTCGGAGAACCCCACACCCAGAGTCAGGGAAGCTACAGCCTGAGTTCAGGTGATTTTTCGAGCCAGTATCATGTATTTTCCTGCGAATGGAACCCGAATGAAATCCGCTTTTATGTGGACGGCAACCTGTACCATAAGGAAAACGACTGGTTCTCCAAAAAAACCGGGTTTGGGGAGGCTACCTATCCCGCCCCGTTCGACCAGCCCTTTTACCTCATTCTGAATCTGGCGGTCGGCGGAGACTGGCCCGGGAACCCGGATGCAACGACCGGGTTCGGGGACAACGCCGAACTGCACGTGGATTACGTAAAGGTTTATCAGAAGAACGGCTACGATGAAAACGTTACGAAGCCAATCAATACCGTTACGCTGAGAGATCCGGATTCCACGGGAAACTACGTCAATAACGGAGATTTCGCAGCCGCGGAAGACCTGAACGATGACGTTAACTGGAAATTCCTTCTTGCCGACAGTGGAAACGCAGCGGCGGATATTTCCGACTGCTCCATGAACATCACGACGGTGAATGCCGGAGATCTGGATTACAGCGTACAGATGGTTCAGGGAAATCTTCCGATGACTCAGGGCTACAAATACCGACTGTCGTTTGACGCTTACGCGGACGCGGACCGCACAATGATCACGGATATTTCCGCGCCGGACAAAGGCTGGAAGCGCTACCTCAGCGACACAAGCGTGGCGCTGACCACCTCAAAGAAAAGCTATCAGTACGACTTCGGCATGACCGATGACAGCGACGCCGACGGCCGGGTGGAATTCAACCTCGGCAATCAGGGCTCCACGGCCACGGTCCATATCACCAACATTAGGTTGGAAAAAATCGGCGACGTTCCGCTTGCGCAGAAAGTGAAGAGTGTCCTGCCGGACGGCAACTACATTTATAACAGCGGGTTCGACGAGGGCGACAGCCGCCTCGGCTACTGGAGCATAGTGAATCGCTGCTCCGGCGCCAAAGTCGGCGTGATGAACACAAACAACATCCGGGAGCTTGAGGCCATGGTGCCGAGTACCGTTACCGGTCTGAATCAAGTGGTAGTAAAGCAGGCCGCAGTTGCCATTACCGGAGGGAAACGGTATGTTCTGAGCTTCGACGCCTACGCGGACGGCAGTCAGACCATTCAATCGACTCTTGCGGGCCAGACATTTGAAAGCACACTGACAACGGCGAAGAAAACCTACAGCTACTCTCTGACAACCCCTGACGGCTTGAACGGAGCGGAACTTGACTTCCTGCTTGGAACGCCGGGTACAATCCATATTGACAACGTCCGTGTTCAGGAAGACGCCATTCTGGTAAACGGAGATTTCTCAAACGGGCTGACGGGCTATGACGTCTATTCATATACTCCGGGCGATGTCAGCTATGGTGTAGACAGTCTGCATGAAAACAATGCCTTCTGCATGGATATCAAGAACACCGGCGATCAGGACTGGAAAATTCAGCTCAAGCAGAACAGCGTCACCCTCGAGCAGGGAAAGTGGTACAAAATCACACTGGATGCCAAATCCACCCTAAACAGAAGGATCATGTATGCACTGCAGCGGGATGGAACAAACGACAACGACTGGACGCCGTATTCTGGGTCCCAGAAAATAGACCTGACAAACAGCTACCAGACTTTTTCGACAACATTCCAGATGACAAGATCCACCGATAAGGCCACCATCCTGAGCATCTCCATGGGAGCGGTGGACGGAATCCAGATCACGCAGGAGCACACTGTAACGATTGACAACTTCAAGCTCGAGAAGGTCGCTGCGCCTGCGCCGCCTGTCGCCGGGAATATGATTCAAAATGGAGACTTCTCCGGGAAAGATCAGAACTGGACGAACGCCATCACTGCCCCCGGAGCTGCGACGGTCGATTTTTCGCAGGGGAAAGCGGTCTATACCATTACCAACCCAGGTGATCAGGACTGGAACGTGCAGTTGAAACAGGAAGGCGTGACCTTTGAAAAAGGCTGCAGTTACAAGGTGAAATTCAAGGTAATGTCCGACGCTTCCAGGACCGTAAAATATGCGCTTCTGGACCCGAACGCCGGTTATGCCTGGTACGGCGGAGCAGATGTTTCTCTGACCGCCGGAACGGAGCAGCAGATTGAGCAGACCCTGACCATTGACAAAGACACGTC
The DNA here is from genome assembly GCA_023417635.1 of Bacillota bacterium. Lineage (GTDB taxonomy): Bacteria > Bacillota > Clostridia > Oscillospirales > Acutalibacteraceae > Thermocaproicibacter. Next base: position 17,309 of record JAEZFF010000070.1, read on the forward strand.
GAACGCCGTGGATTTTGTCATTTCCATGGGGAAAATTGCAAACGTTGATACTCCTGCATCCGTAATTCAGATCAGAGACGTGAGCATTGTGAAACAGTAATTTGGGCTAACCTTCAACCATCGCAGGAAGGGCCTGCCGTCAAAAAAGCTTGGACGGCAGGCCCTTCCTCTTTCCGGTTATCCCTCCCAAAACAGATTGCGTTCCTTCCGGTACGAAATTCTCCCGTCAGCCTTTTGCGCCCAGGTACGGCGCGGTACAATAAGGCCGGGTGATTGTATGGACGGAATTATATCAGCAGTGTAAAAATCAAAAAGCCATTGCCTGCGGACTCGTACCTGAACCATCTTCCGTTTGAAAAACCCGTCACTTTTCTTGTAGGCGAAAATGGCACGGGAAAATCCACTCTGCTCGAAGCCGTCGCGATAACCGCCGGCTTTAACGCGGAGAGCGGTAGCCGGAACTTCACCTTCTCCACCCACGCAACCTATTCGGAACTGTACCGTTACCTGACCGTTGCCCGGCGCGCTCACCCGAAGGACGGTTTTTTTCCGCGGGCGGAAAGTTTTTATAATCTTGCCAGCAATATCGACGATATGGACAGCGAACTGTCTTACGATCCTCCGGTAATTAATAGCTACGGCGGCCTGTCGCTGCACGCGCAGTCTCACGGGAAAAGCTTTCTGGCGCTTCATCGAAAACAAGTTGCTGGCAACATAGTCACCAGAGCAAGTTGCAAACACCGTTACATCGGGTCTTGCCAGTTTCAAAACCATTTACAACTTGCTTTATTCAGGCAAACTCACCAACACAAATGTCACCGTTCTACGCCAAAAAGGCAAACGCTGAAAAGCGTGGTAAATTTTCAATGGGAACTCCTATTTCAGAACGACCTAAAGAAGTGAAAAGCAGAGCCACGTTTGGACACTTGGAACTCGACAGTATGGTTTCCGGCCGCGCCGAGAGCAGGGGTTTCTTTGCCACATTTGTTGAACGAAAAAGCCGACTTTACACAGCATTCAAGACTCCGGATAGAACTGCAGCATCTATGCAGACTGCAATTACACAGCTCTACAACATACTGCCAGCAGGTGCGACTTCGATCGTAAACCGGCCTTTTATGTTCATCCGTTTCTTTCGGTATTTATTTAGCTGTCGTCAAAAAGCGCCCAGAAATCTTGCAATTTCCGGGCACCAAAACAAGCAGAATTATTTAATTTCAAACAGCTTTAGCAGCTCGTCTGCTCTACCGCCAAGCGCGCGTTCTCCTGAATTAATGCAAAATTGCCCCGGTCCAGTTCTTTTTCCGGTACAATCCAGGAACCGCCGCAGCAAAAGACATTTGGCAGTTTCAGAAAACTATTTACATTCGTCAGATTAATTCCACCGGTCGGCATGAACTGAACTCCTGCATAGGGACCAGAGAACGCTTTCAGCATTTTTACTCCGCCCGCGGGCTCCGCAGGGAAGAACTTAACCGCTTTAAGCCCCAAACGCATATTTGTTTCAATTTCCGTCGGTGTCATGCACCCGGGGATAACGGGAACATGATTTGCCAAACACCACTGAACAACTTCAGGGTTCGTTCCGGGACTGATAATCCCTTTTGCACCCACCTGCACCGCTTTTTGGGCCGTTTCAACATTTAAAACCGTACCGGCACAGACCAGCAATTCGGGGACTTCTTTCGTAAGAATACGAATGGATTCTTCCGCTGCTGCGGAACGGAATGTTATTTCAGCAGAAGAAAGGCCACCGGCCAGCAAGGCATGCGCCATGCCGACAGCCCGCTTTGGATCATTTATTTTGATTACCGGGACAATCTTCTGTTTTGCCATATACTCATAAAAGTTTATTTCCATTGCCGTTGTTTCTCCTTCCGTTTTGCCGCTGTGAAAGCATCTTCCTGATGTTCGGAAAATATATCTGCGCTCTTAGCGGCATCCAAAACTGATTCCTGCCTGACGGCGGATCTCATCCATCACCTGCAGAGCAAGACATGAATTGTGCTCATAGAGCAATGCCTGAGAAGGATCATCAAGGAAAGCAAGGAAGCCCTCCAGTTCACAAAGCATGTCGTGCGGCACTACTTCACACTCTAGGGGTTCTTCTTTTCCATTGTTCCAGTAAATTTTTGCTGTGCGGGGAACAGGCATAGGGCCAAATATAAGGCTGCCTTTTTCCCCCTCAATTTCACTGTTGTTGATTTTTGAGTACATCAGCTGCACAGACATACCATCATAATCTGCAATAACCGAGCCGTAAACATCAATGGAATCCTTCAAAAAGTATCCGCTTGCAAGAATGGACTTCGGCTTGCTACATACACCGCCTGACCGACGGGGATTTGCAGAGAGCATCCAGTGAGTCACAGACATCGGGAGCTCCCCATCGGTCCGCAAAGGTGCGCGCCCGTTCCAGACTGTGGGAATAAACAGTCACCAGCTGAAAAGCCGGGCATTCTTTCTCGGCGGTCAGAAAACGTTCCGTAATAAAATTTGTGCCGATTACAGCAAATGTGGTCATTGTTTTCGGTCCTCACCCAGCCTCACTGTAAGCACAGTGCCACTCAACGTATGAACAGTTTTGGGGCCTGTTCATCACCAGTGATTTTGCGTCGCTTTTTCATTGGACAGCCCATCTCTGCGGCTGACAAGCCAGCAAACAGCGTCCAGTGTAATGTGCAGACACTGGTCGAACAGAGAACTCAGAAGCTGCACTGAGGTTCTGCCGCTTCCTGCGTCTCCTTTTACCGTTCCAGGAACTGTAAGCACGCCCGAAGCCAGCGAAGCCACAGTCGACTCCGGCTTGCCGGTTACCGCTAAAATGCGACATTCCGTCGCAGCGGCTTTCCGGGTATCCGCCACTACGTGGCTGCTTTCACCCGAGCCGGAAACGGCAATGAAAACATCGTCCTTTTTTAAAGCCGGAGTGATGGTTTCCCCGATTACAAAAACGGTATAGTTTAAATGCATCAGTCTCATGGCAAAACCTTTCGCCATGAGACCGGAACGTCCCTCGCCATCGACAAAGATGCGCCTGTTGTCCTGGATAAACTCAACTGCTGCGTCAAGTTCGGTTCTGCTGACTTTTTCAAGTACACCATTGATTTCCTGCATTGCTGTTTCTAATATATCCATATACTGTCTTCCTCCGGAGATTATTTTGCAAGCCTGCAAAATTCCTGAGCACTTTTTACAGGATTCTGCACTTTTGTGATTGCGCCCCCGACGATGGCAATTTCAAATCTGCTTCTATTCAACTGTTCCATGACATCGGGTGTAATCCCGCCTGCAAGAGCGAGACGCTTCGCGTCTTTTAAAGGCAACCGAATCTGCCCGATCAGATCCTTTAGATCGATGTCATGCCGATCCGTCGGAAGGTGCACGCAAAAAATAGCATCGGGGAATTTCTTTATCAGAACGGATGTCTTTTCCACCGGAACCTCCATCAGGTCGACCATATATTCACGGCGTTCTTCTCGCGCAACTTGGGCGCATACCGAAATTGTCGATAGCGATGCGCTACCCATTACAGTTGCAATATCGGCGCCGCTGCGGTAAGCACATTTGAATTCGTACGCTCCCTCATCCATCGTTTTCAGATCCGCCAGCACAGCTGTGTTGGGACAGCTGTGCTTCACAGAAATGACACTGGACATTCCGAACTCCTTGATGAGCGAAGTACCAACCTCTACGATATCCACAAACGGGCCGATTTTTTTCGCCAGCCGATTTGCCTGTTCCAGCGAAACGCGATCAATTGCCAGCTGAATCTTCATGGCTGAAACGTCTCATATTCCGCATAAAAATGCTTCAGTTCCTCCGGGGTGGGAAGACCCTCGTTGTCGCTGACGTTTTCCACCTGAATGGAGCCGATTGCATTGCCGCGGATGACCGAGTCGCGCAACGACAGCCCCTCCAGCTTTCCACTGATGACGCCGACCGCGAAGCCGTCGCCGGCCCCGACCGTGTCAACAATTTTCTCACGAGGCACAGGAAATGTTTTTAAGAAATAGCCTGTTGCCCCGTCGCGCACATAAGCGCCGTCTTTTCCAATTTTGACGATGACGCTTTTCACCCCGAGGGCCTGGTAAAAATCCGCGATTTTTTCCGGGTTATCACTGCCGGTCAGGATTCTGCCTTCCTCTGCACCCGGCAATATCATATCACATTTCGAAGCGAGGTCATTGATCACGCGAACCATTGTTTCTGTGTTTTCCCAGAGGGAAATGCGGAGGTTCGGGTCAAACGATAGGTAGGCGTTATGTTTTCTTCCGCACTCAATGAGATGGTAAGTAGCCTCCCGGCAGCTTTCAGAAAGTGCCGGAGGAATTCCTGTGATATGCACATGCCGAACTTCATTAAAATCAATGCGATCGACATCTTCAGCCGCCATATGGGACGCAGCGGAGTGTTTGCGATAATAAACGACATCCGGGTCACCCGCCTTGACTTTCCCTTTCAGCTGGACTGCTGTGGGATACCGTTCATCCGAAATCAGATAACGCGTGTCGAAGTGTTCGTCCTGTAAGCGGTTTGCAATATATTTTCCCATGGGATCATCCCCGAGGCGCGTCAGGTAAATGCAATTATGCCCCAGGCGTGTTAACCCAATGCCGACATTCACTTCAGCTCCCGCCAGCGAACGGGTATAAGTGCTGACATTTTCCAAGGGCCCATATTCATTTGCCATGAACATTGCCATGGGCTCTCCCATTAATATAACTTCCGGCATTTATGTCCTCCTAAATTTCATAATCCTGTGATAGAGCTTTTGCGCCTGCTGCGGATTGGCTTGCCACGGAAGCAGCACATCAAACACATAGGGGCTGTATTTGAGTGAAAGACTCTCCTGAGCAAAGGCCATTGCGGCAATCTCAGAGAGTGCAACAAGTGTTGAGGTGTTTTTAAAAGGCCCTAATTTCCACAGATCCAGTTTTGTCGTCCGTGTGAAGATCGCAGGGTCCCTCGATTCGACAACGTGAAACAGTTCGTGGAAAATCAACATGGATTTAATGTCCACAGACTGCAAGAGATCCGAGAGATCGTTTTTCGTTATCAGCTGGCTGGCTGCGTCTATATTACTCAGATAAAGAGTAATCAGGTCAGGTTCCCGAAACGACGCAAAAGTAATATAATCATTTGCGCCGCAGGAATCTTCTTCTTTGATTTTCACACGAAGTAAATCCGCATATTCACGTACCGTGTGTGCACCGAACCCGGCGCGAAGTTCCCGCGCCTTGGCTCGACCGCATTCATTTGCCTGGCTGATCCATACAAGCATCTGTTCCTCGCCAATCCGGCCGCATAAAGGATCGCGGTCGAAGGCGTATCTGCCCCAGCTTTCACTGTTGAGAAGGCACAGATCTTCAACCATCTTCCGCATAGCGAAAGGCTCATCAGAGATCATTTTTTGCTCCCACAAGAAGTATCTCGTCATCCGGCTCCATGCTGGACAGTTCCGTGTCAATGACCATCATAACCTGTTCAAGGTACATAATACCGGCATAGTCAAGGACCTTCCCGCCTGCGCAGAAATAGATGTCCGGTGTCAGGCGCATATCATCCTTATAGATGGAAAGCTGATCCCACATTTTTGCAAGGTTGTCCCCAACTTCTGACGCTTTGCATTTCAGTGCGGCACCATTCTGACGCTGAATTCGAATGAATCCTTTTTTATCTACAACACGAACCGCGTTCATCCCGTCACGCTCTGTTGTAAACACATAAAATACGTTGTTTTCAGCTACAAGCTCAACCTTTTCGACCGGAACATTCATAGACTTGGCCGCTATTTCCTTCATTTCCGCTTCGGAGCAGCACTTCAGCAGGTCGGTTGTCTGAGCCTGTGTGGACCCAAGCGCAATTGCCTTAATGCGTGACGTCTGGGAATCAATCTCTACCTGAACTTCAATGCTGTCAGGGATGGCACCATTTGCAATTGCAAGGTCGGATGCCTCTTTCTTCAATGCCTTAATATCCTGTTTGCTCGGATTCGGAATGACACGTTCCACAACATCACGAACCATGGCCAGCGCCACACCGATTGACGAGATCACTTCGGCGTTTTCCGGAATGCTGTAGGGGAGGTCAAGCCTTTTTGCGGAGTAGGGCAGAAGTGCAGCCGCACCGCCGCCGACGCCGACTAATGACATCTGATCTTTTTCAAGCTTGTATTTGAGAGCAAGCGACTCAATAACCGGCTGAATTTTCTCAAACGACTTCGCAAGGATTTTTTCAGCAACCTCTTCGACCGTCATATTGAGGTACTTGGCAAGAGGCTCCATGGCTTTTCTGGCAGAATTTACATTCCCGTAGGAATAATCCTGCGGCTTTACGATGCCAAGGACGTTCGCCGCGCAGCTGTTTGTAATTGTGATTCGTTTGCCGCTCTTGACGCGGATGCAGACATAGTCGTCGGGGTCGCCTTTTTTCGGGCAGAAAAACTCGAGCTGCGGATCGACAATTTCTTCTTCGGGTGTGTAAACGGTGTAAGGCATGCCGGCGATGTGCGCGCTGCGCGGGCCGACATCGATAATGCCACTTTTTGAAGCACGAACCATGCTTCCGCCTGCTACACCCAGTACACGGACATCGAGCGAATTGATATAGGTGGGGTGGTTGCCGACAATGGAGTAATCAATGGCGGGACGGCCATTCTTGATAACGCCGATATTGGTGCTTGTGCCGCCGACCTCAAAATAAATACCATTTGAAGCACGCAGATACATCAGCGCGCCCATAACACTTGCTGCCGGGCCGGAAAGCATTGTAAGCACGGGGCGCTTTTTCATCTCGGAGATATTCATGACGCCGCCGTCGCCGCGCATGATCATCAGCGGAACTTTTACACCGATGGAACGAACACTGCGTTCGGTACTCTCGGCCGTGTCAAGCATCTTCGGAAGAATGCTTGCATTGATGGCTGCTGTTCTGGTGCGGCGTGTCAGTCCATACAGTTTGCTGATTTCAGATGCAACGCTGACCGGCACATTCCGTTCCTCAGCTATTTTCTGCACTTCTTCTTCTTCTGTTAAGTCATCCACGCCGAATGCCTTCGATGCAACAATAACCTGAGCGCCTTCGCTCATCATTTCATCAATGGCATGTTTCACGTTCTCTTTGTTGAAATCATGTATTTTCAAGTAGCGGTGATGCATCTTGACAAAGCGCCCTGTTCCAAGGTCAATATCCGGGATTCGGGTCTGCTTGGCGGCAAGCATGCCTTCCAGTCCGCCTTTTCCCATGCCGAGAACACCGACTTCGGCCACATCGCCCTCAAGCAGGGCATTGGTTGCCTGTGTTGTACTGTGTGCAATGAAGATTACATCATCCGGGATAATATTGTTTTCAGCCAAACATTTTTTAAACGCCTCTACGACTCCTTCCGAAACGCCCAAAGGAGCGTCATGTGTTGTCATAACTGATGATTTTCCGATAATTTTATGTGTAGTATTGTCGATTGCCACGGCCTTGGTGTGGGTTCCTCCCACATCGATGCCAACGCGAATTGCGCGGTTACTCATATTGAAAGTCCTCCTTCAGGAACAATTGCACCGGTTCCCTCCTGTGAGGGAACCGGCAGTCAAACGATCCGTTAAACGCAGTAGATGAAATAAACGAGCATACTGTTGATTGCGCAGATAAGCCAGCCCCACGGAACGCCGGTGCGCAGAAAATCTTTTGTGCTGCACTTGCTGTAGTTGATTGCCCAAAGGTTCCATGACTGCGTCGGGCAGCAGGAAATATTCATGGTAATGGTCGGGATATACATGAGAGGGAAAAGAATCGTAGCGGAGTAAATCCCCATACCATTGAGGATGCCCAAAACGGCAGCGCCAGCGCCAAACACAGTCAACGGGCCGCGGAAGAGGCCGAACGGGGCAATCACGGCAAACAGAATGCAGAGGAACAGAATCTGCCTCGGCATAATCCCGCCGAAAATCTGCTGGAAGAAGAACGAGTCGAAGCCAGCGACCTTATTGAACATCGGGAGAATGAACAGGAAGCCAAGCAGGGCTGCAACGTCTACAACGCCGTCATAGAAAGTCTTGCTGACCACCTGTGCCGCTTGTTTAAACGATTTAATCTTTCCGCAGACAAACAGAGCATAAAAACCTGCGACGAGGAAAGCCGGAATCGGCTGCCAGTTGAATGCGATTGTCAGAACAACCGGGATGATGGGGGTAAATAGGGCATACCACGGTGCCGGCTTTTCTGTTTCCATGGCGCTGGAGGAGGCGGCCCATGCATGAACCTTCTTCTTTCCTCCAAGTTTAACAGCCAGCATAATCAGAACGATGACCAACTGCACAGCCATCGCTGCAAAACCAAATTTGAGGTAGTTATAGTTATATTGGAAGCCTTCAAAGATGCCCTGCATCTGTTTGAACAGAACCATGTTGACATACATGCCGGAACCAACCGACATGACATAGGATGACACGGCAACAGCCTGTGGAACACCGAGTGAAAGCATAATGGGGAGCACAATCACACCGATTGCAATAACTGCGCCTGCGCCGAATGTGCTTGTGAAGATCAGGCCTGTAACGACGCAGAGCAGCATCGTTGTTAAGATTGAGCGGTCACCGCCGAGCTCAACTGTCTTGCGGATAATCGTAGCCGCGATGTTGGTTTTAACGAGGACCTGACCGAACCAGCTGCCGAAGATTACCACAACTGCTGTGGCACCCCAGCTTTCCGGTCCGCCTTCGAAAATTTTAACCATGGCATCATTCCAGGTGAGTTTTCCACCAATGATGCCAAGAACCGTCCAGAGAATTGCCATAACGAGGAAACCAATCATCAGGTTTCCGCCGCGTACTGCGTAAATAACGAATCCAATAAATGTGATCAGTAGTATAATGCCGATTGCGATATTCACAGAAATACCTCCCTCTAAATTTTGAACACGAACGGATCTATCGAACACACCATTTCACAAAAAGTCCCATGTGCCTGCGAGCCTTCTGAACCTCCTTCCTTATGCAAAATACTATTGCTTCTTAGTGCAACAGTTTATAGACCTCTCCAACAAGACAGCGCTCCGCGGAATGTCCTTTCTCCATGCAAGGATATTCCAGAGCGATGGGAACAGATGGAGAGAATTCTCGAATGATTTGCCGCCAGTCGATTTCGCCTGCATCAAGTAAAACCGTATGTACGTCAGGGGCTGTTGCCACATCCTTCAGATGGATCTCGGTCGTATACCGGGAGAGAGCCCCGGCAGCCATAAGCGGCGATTCCTGCTGCCAAAGCCAATTGCCAATATCGAACGTCATCCCGATGGAGCCGTTCTGTGCCGCAGTGCACTCCAAAAATTCCTGAATCTTTTTTAGACACCCGTTTTCAGCTGTCTGGTCATTTTCCACGGTCAGGGCAATGCCGCTGCGGCGGTATAGATTGTTTAAAAACGAAATGTCTTCCTGGCGAACTTTGTCGCCGTACTCTCCGATATTCAGTTTGATGTGTGAGCATCCCATGACGGAAGCCTCGGCAAAATAACACTCTATGGCCGCTTTCTTCAAAATCCCGCCGTCGAACAGTATGTCCGGAACTGAATAATATAACTGCATTTTCAGTAATTTTGCTTTTTCATAGATTTCCCGGCACTCGTCAGAAAAGTCCCGGATAAATTCCCGACGTATTTCAGCAGACTGAACTCCGCAGGCTGCAATCGTGTTCAGCAGCTCAGCCTGTCCCACGCCGCTCTGCAAATCTGGCAAAAAGAAAAGAGTATTTACCATCAGGCGATTTTGTTCCATCGTTATCTTCCGGCCTTTCATACAGCAACCGGAAATGACCCTCTTCCTCTCATTATTGTTTTATCTTCCAGCAGATTTAATTAAGTATTCCCCAGTTCTGTAGAACCACGGACACACAGCTGATTCGGCAACTCAATCAAGACGGCCTCGGCACCACCCTTGCCCACAATGCGATCCAGCAATGTTTCAGCTGAAAGTGTGCCGACCTTGTAGGAATCCTGTGTGATGGTCGTAATCCCCGGTGGGATCAGTGACGCCCAGCCCCAGTCGTCGAATCCGCAGATTCCGAGTTCCCGGGAAATGGGATAGTTCTCTTTCTGCATACCCCGTAACACATTCAGCATACAAACGCCGTTCACACAGAAAATAGCCAGACGCTTTCCACAATTTGATTCAATAAAGGTGCGCAGAGAGCGCGAACAGATGGAAGGGTCGTCCGTATCAACTAAAAATGTGTTTTCCTCTCCATCTTCGTGGAAAAGTTCCTGCGATGCATCCAGAAATCCTTTATAACGAACCAGACGGCTGCTGATTTTGCCGTTTCCTTGCGTGAAAAAAGCTACTTTCTCAAATCCATTGGCATGCAGGCGCTGCATGCAGAAATATACGGGACCATAATTTTCCGTTGTTACCGTATCAATCACACGGTTCGTACTGAGGCAGCGGTCAGCCAAAACGATTGGGATTCCTTTTTTATGCAGATCAATCAAATAATCGTCATTAAAGCCTGTTGAATTAATGATGAGCCCTTCCACCTGGTCGCTGAGGAGCCGATGGATGCAGTTCAGCTCGCGCTCCGGCTGATTATCGGTGTTTGAGAAAAGAACCTGATAGCCGTTCTGTATGCAGACATCATTAATGCCTTTCATTAGGACGGATGAAAAGGGACTTGCAATATCGGCAATAATGCAGCCGATTACGCGGCTTTTTCTGGTCTTGAGGCTTCGTGCAATATTGCTTGGATGATAATCAAGCTGTTGAATCACACGGTCGATCTCAGCTTTCGTTTTTTCCGACATGAATTCATATCTGCCGTTCAAATACCTTGAAACGGTCGTCTTGGAAACTTTAGCAGCGGAGGCCACATGCGCAATTGTGGCATGTTTTTTGCGACTGCTTTCTTCCATCCTTATCCCACCTATTTCATAATATTATTTGAAACATTTTTAGAAACCGATACACTAAATCGATTAACGGTACCGGTACACATAACTCTCAAGGTTATTATATGCAAAATATTATCTGTAGTCAATACATTTTTGTATATAATTGTGCACAATTTTTTTGACCTTTTTTTATGTGCCTTTTCGCTAATAGAACGCATTATGACAATATGACATTTTGAAAAGCATATACTTCGGTCTCCAAGCTTTGCTTCCATGGCTGCGCTAATTTTTTTCATTTTTCAGTCAGCTTAAAATAGACGGATATAGAAAGGGCCACGAAACATGATAGTTTCGTGGCCTCTATGGTGTGGGGCAAGTGTATTATTGTAAGTAATGTCAACTGAACAAAGGCGGAATTTTGATGGTACATGGTAGAAGCATCCAATTGAAGAGGAAGCGTAAAAATGCAGAGAGAACCTTTCTAAAATTCAGCAGCAAAATTGATATGGCAGCCACATGCTCCGTTGTGATCTAGAGCTTTATCATAATCAGCCCCAACCCGCATTTACGTTTGGCAAGGCTAAATTTCCGTTTCACTTCCACCCGGTCGCAGATATTGGTATATTCAAGCTTTCGGTCGACGACGCTGATATCCAATTTGGCGCCGAATTCCACCGGGTTTTTGGCCTTTCCATGGACAACCGGACGCAGATAAGGCTGTTTGTATTCGTACTGCGGAAAGCCGCAGAAAAATTGTAGGTATGGTCCTTCCTGAATCTGCAGAACTGTTTCTTCGTCCGAAAACCCGTATTCCGATTGAATGAGGCAAGCTCCAAGAGCCAAACGCAGCGGTTTTGCAACATTCTCCTTCCGGTTTTTGAAAAGTTTCGCATATCGGTGCTCTATTTCATCCCATGGAATGTTTTCCACCCGTTTTACCCACCGATTATTCGGACTCATGTGCATTCCGACCGGTTGGCCGAAATTCTCAAGCCTAAGCTGTCCGCTTGCATATTTGTATATCCATATTGCCTCATAAATCAGCATTCATGCGGCTTTTTAGCTTGTTTAGCAGGCATTCGTTACAGATATACCAAGTTGCCATTTGGACATAGGAATTTGGCTTAGTTGATTTAAAATCCTTCTATGCAACTTATATTGCCTTACGGGCTTTATGCTGATCCATATTGTTACAGGAAAAATAAATGAAGCCGATGAAACAAGATAATAGTACTTGTCCCGTCGGCTTTTTCATTTTCACACGTTGCAAATATTGCTCTGTGGAAATCAGTCGGTCCTTTTTTCCCCATTTTTTAGACTATGAAATTTCAGCCTGGAATGACCTTACAAAATTGCTTTCAGACGGTGTGGAACGGTTGTAAACAATCAAGAACATAGCGAAGTATGGTTAACACATTCCACAACTTCCTCCATGGTTGGTATCGCGGAAATAGCACCTTTTCGAATTGTGGTTAGGGAACCTGCGGCATTCGCAAACCGCAGCAAATCCAATATTTCATCTTGTTTCCATTTATCCGAATTATGCTTAAGTATTTTGTGCAGGGCCATTCCCCAAAAAGCATCTCCTGCGCCAGTGGTGTCTACGCAAGGAACGTTGTAAGCGTAAGAACGATAGAAGTTTTCTTTATATAAGCAGAGGCATCCTTGAGGACCTAATGTAACAATTAGAAAAGATATCTTGTTGTTATGTAAAAGTGAGAGCATTCTTTGTTCTAAATTGCTACCATCAGTTAAAAAAATCAGTTCTTCTTCGGAAAGCTTTACATAATCTGAGAAAGCTATTCCCCGAAGCATCTGCTCTTTGGCATCCTGCAAATTATCCCACATCATTTGCCGCAAATTGGGGTCAAAAGATATCTTAGCGCCTGCTGCCTTAGCCCTCTGTATGGCGGTAAAGGTTGTGCTGCGTGATGGTTCCATTGTCATGCTGACCGAACCGAAGTGAACAATCTTCGTATCGGTCAGCTTTTCCATATTAACTTCATTAACAGTCAAGTGTATATCTGCAGTTCCTTTACGATAAAAGCGAAAACTTCTGTTTCCGGTTCGATCGAGAGATACGAATGCCAGAGTAGTAGGGTATTCCTTGCTTTTTATCATGCCTGATGTATCAATTCCTATTGACGATAAGGTCTCATCCAAAAAATCACCGAATCGATCCTGCCCAACTTTACTAAAAATGGCAGTATGGTCACCCATTTTAGAGGCACAGGCTAAAACATTAGCTGGCGCACCGCCCGCATTCCCTTCATACAAAAGAGTTTTCGTCTTGGAATCCCGTGAGTTAAAATCAATAAGACATTCGCCAATTGCGGTTATATCGTATTTTTTCGTTTTCATTTATATTCATCCACCCTTCAATTATCACGTAAAGGCTTGCAAATTCCGAACTGTAAGCCCCATATTATTTGACCAAATGCCCCAATTCATGCCGGGCATAGAGAACATTCGGGATGACAAAGCCGAACCGCCCATATATAATACACAGGCGGAATCGTCTGCAAGAAATGTAAACGGTATACTGTTTACATTTGAAAAATCTGCATGCACCATTGATTCAGGCTTTGCATTTGCACAGCTTCTATTGTAGAAACTAATTGTTCCTTTTTGCAAGTTTACCTGATATCGAAGACCAGACATTCCGTCTTTTCCCGCTGCAAAGCAAAAACCAAATGTTTTCGTGGACTTTTCCGCTTGGAACAGGCCTGTAATTCTAACGGAAGTTTTTTTGTTCCATGGTTGGAATAATATCCAACTGTTTGGTTTTCGAAATGCGAATTCATCATTTTCACAAGTAACACCGGAACCAATATATGCTGTTTTAGGTTTGCTCGGATTGGAAAGCTTTTGAAGCAAACTTTTCGGTGGAGCGCAAGTAAGAGTACCATCTTTGCATTGAACAAGCTGATGTACAGCAAGACTCCCCGCCCAATCGTAGTCTAAATTATCGTCGTAGTTTTTGCGGGTTGGAATCCATCCACACAGATAAAGTTGCGTTCCATTCGTAACGGTTTTGCCGGCGTAAAAGCCATTGCCGTCAAAGGCGTCTTTTGCTGGTTTTGAAAAAGGACCATCTGGAGATTGCGATATACGGTAATGCACCACACGGTTTGGGGATTGCTCGGAAAAAGTCAGGTACCACCAAGATCCAAATTGAACCAAGGTGGGGCACTCCATATTCCCATCGCCCATGTCGCTTGTAAAAAATATTCCTGAATCTTTCCAGTTCACCAAGTCGGTGCTGGTATACCGGGCAAGTACCGCTTTCCCCTGTGACCTTGTGGTCACAAGCATCCAATACTCATTTTTTGCCTTTATATAAAGAATAGCCGAGTCACGAAAATCTGTTTGGGAGTAGTTTGCGCTTGGCCCCAACATCCACCCCGCTCTCTTTTTCCAATGGAGCAAATCGGTGCTGGTAGCTTGCATTATGGCTTCTTTTTGAACCAAACCGCCATTATGCCCCGTGTAAAACGCATGGTAAATGCCATGCGAATCACGTATTACAGAGCCAGTACCCAGCGCATTGTCTTGTGCACCTGTATCTTTGCTGTAGGGGATCACTTTTCCTTTGTCTGTAAAGGATACAAAATCCTTCGTTTGGAACAGACTCCATGGATGGTAGCCACTGTCGCCATCGCGCAGATCTTCCAGGTAGTATATATGATAAGTTTTGCTTGCCTCATTATAATATGGAATCGGATCGCCCGCCCAAGTGTCTGTACGGTGTGGATAAATGCTGATTGCTTTCATGTTCGGATTTGTCTGCTGCTCGGAAGGATTCACAGAAGATGCGGGGTGGGATATTTTGTTACACCCATAACTACCGGTCATTAATGCCGTCATAAAAATGCATACAATTACCTTTCCCACTTTCATGAATGACAAGACCTTTCTTATAACTGTGCGAAGGTTGGCTTCGCTTCATCTAAATTCCACATGGTCGCAGAAATCACAGATGCTGTTCCGGTTACCTTTACCCCATCCGCATCTTCGCGCATAGGATAGAGCCGACCGGAAATTACCGCTTGATTATCTGCAAATATTTCAATTGTAGAATAATCCACAAACACATGTAAGTTCAGTGTGCTGGCTCCTAGCTTCAACTGTACTCTCTGGAACATTTTAGAAGGTTCATTGGATAAGCTTGTGTGGCCTTTTTCCAGCGTCAGATACCCAGTTGCTGTACAGTAATGTATCGCAGTATATTCACTTTGATCCGGTGCTTCCAAAACATGCAGACAGAAGTTGTCATCCGGCTGTACCTGTGCAACCAGTTCGATTTCAAAGGATCTGCTATGCCCTGAAAAGACAATCACACCATTGAGAGGAGCGGATTGTAATTTTTCCGAAGATTTGCGCAATACTTTCAGTTCTTCTACAGGCGATTGGAATAATTGGCCATTCCGCACGGAAAGTGTCCGGGGAAGCGAAAGAGCACAGGTACAATCGGGGAGTTGCAGCCCACCCTTTGCTTCTTCCGAAAGCCAGCCCCAGGTTATGTATCTTCCTTTAGGGTCATTGAGCATAGTGTTGCTGGCATAAAAACCGGAGCGGCCGCTGCTGTCAAGAATGCCTTCTGTTTGCGTAACAAATCGGTCATTTTCGATGATTCCAATATGGTAACGGACAGATTTGTTGGGGGAATAGAGCAGAACTTTAGTTTTGCCAAATGACAACAGATTTGGGCACTCCAAAAAAGGGTAGTCTTGTGTTTCATAGAAAATTCCAGCATAGCGCCAGTTACACAGATTATCTGAACGGTAGAGCAAAATACAACCATATCCATTGTGACTTCCTCCAAGGAGAAGATTCCATTCGTCATTTTCGCGCCAGACGAATGGATCGCGCCATTCTTGAATCTGTTCATCTCCATGAATGTCGGCAGTTATGACAGGATCTTTTGGAAATCGCTTCCATGTTATCATATCATCATAGCTTACTGCAAGACGCTGTTCCGCGCCTAATCGCGCTCCACGTTTTCCTTCACCAACACTTGTATAAAGAATGGTGGGCGTTCCCCCGTTAAGCACTGTGCAGCCGGAAAAGCAGTGCTTTTCACCGTTAAAACCATCTGGCGTAAGCGCAACAGGCAGGAATTCCCAATGAACCAAGTCACGGCTCCGAGTGTGTCCCCAGTGTATATTGCCCCAGTAAGGGGATTTAGGATTATATTGATAAAACAAGTGGTAGTATCCCTGGTACCAAATTGGTCCATTGGGATCATTGATCCAATTCTTTTCGGGGCGGAAGTGCCATCGTGGCTGATAGAGATTCTGTGTCATTAAAATTTCCCCTTAAAAATGCCGGACCGTTTCAACGGCCCGGTACCCGACATTCATAATTATTTTGTGGTAGTACTTGAACCTGAACCGTTTTGGTTCTGCATATAACTGTCATACCCTTTTTGCTTGAGCTGCAGTAATTCAGAAAGGCCAAGGCTGTTCATTTTACCCAGATATTCATTCCATTGCGCGTCGACACCGCCTTTCATGAGCCATTCCGCCTTTTTGCCTTCCGCATAAGAAACCAAGTCGGTTTCAATTTGTGTAATTCTGTTGGTCGTGTCCATCTCCATAAAGACCGGCGGATAAATATTTTTGGCTTTCATATCCGGAACATAAGTGTCATTAATCACTTTTATGCGAGCTTCTGCGTCACTGGGCATAGTAGAATATTTCCCATAATAGCTGTTTAAAACTGCCAGAGGGCCGCCGAGATTTGTTTTCATACGCAACTCATAGGGAGCAACACCAGATTTTATAGTAAGGTGCTTCAGCATGTTTCCGCTCATTTCGAATATGTTATCGTTCTTAGTATCTCCATAAGTACCCCAGTTGTCCTGAATCGACTGCTGCGGCTTATATAACTCATCAACCCACTTTGCTGTCAAAGCCGGATCATTATCGGCACTTGTGACAACCATTCTGCCAACTTCTAAACCACCGATTGCATTGGCGCGCGGGACATTTTTTGTTCCATCTGGGCCAGTGAGGGCCGGCAATGCAATATAGTCATTTACATTGTTTGAAGCCATATTTTCGCGATCCCATGAGAAGAACAAACCAATGCGGTCTCCTTGTGCTTTTGAGATGTATGTACTGTCATCCTGGGTGAAAACTTCTGGGTCAATAACGCCATCCTGATACAGCTTATGCATCCAATTAATTCCATTTTTATAGCCATTCTGAGTCAAAGAATAGAATACCTTACCGTTATCATCGACCATGTAATGATCCGAAGTGTCACCTTTGCCGAACGCGCCAAGCAAAACACCGGGATCTTCATTAATTTTATTGATTCGAAAGGACATCGGAATTGTATTCTTTCCGGCAGGTTTCTTTTCCTTGAAGGCTAAGAGTACTTTTTCCAGATCATCCGTCGTCTTAGGCACGGAAAGTCCTAATTGGTCAAGCCATTTTTTGTTGATCCATGGTATTGCACCTACAGCCTGTATGACGCCTTTTTTGCTGCCAAGTTCTTCAATCCATGGGAAGGAATAAATATGGCCGTCCGGCGCAGTAACGGCGGCTTTATATTTGGGGTTTTCATTCAGTATTTTGTTCAAATTAGGCATGCCTTTTTTGATATAACTGTCTAAGGGAACGATAACACCCTGTTTTGCATAATGCAGTAGATCGTAGTTACTCATTTGGGCATCGAATATGGCATCCGGAAGTCCCGCCTTTTTGGCAAGCGCCAGTTTCTTCTTATCACCGAATTGGTCATCGACATAAGTAGTCCATTCAATATGTACTCCAGTTTCTTTCTCCAACCGCTGTGCGATGAGTCTTTGGTTCAAATCCTGCGATGCGTAGGTTGGCTCGTGGGTTAGAAATTTAAATGTTACCTTTTCCTTTAGTGGGAATGATTGAGTCGCAGCGCCGCTCGTTTTTGTGCCGGTTTGAGACTTCCCTCCGGAGCCACATGCCGTCATACTTCCTGCGGCTAATGCAGCGGCAAGGACTAAACTGATGAATCTCAAAGATTTTTTCATACCATAGTTTCCTCCTTTAATATTACGCGAGATTTTATCCTTTGACAGAGCCAATCATAATGCCCTTTTCAAAGTACTTGGCAAAAAACGGATACATTACAAAGAGTGGTACACTTGAAATAATGATGGTAGAATATTTCAACAACTGTGATATCTTTGCCTGCATGGCAACACTCGCAGCATCGCTTACCATACCTGGGCGGGGCGTATTCTGGATAAGCAGCGAGCGGATAACAAGCTGAAGCGGCTGGAGATTTTCACTTTCCAGATAAATCATTGCATCAAAATAACCGTTCCATTGCGCAACAAATTGATACAGAATCAGCACCATAACAATCGGCATACAGACAGGAAGCATTATACGGAAAAAATATTGTGAATCACTGCAACCATCCAATTCGGCTGCTTCATGTAATTCGCCGGGTAAGCTAGTATAATAGGTCCGCGCAAGAATTATATTCCAAACATTGATGGCGTTTGGTAAAATTAAGGCCCATGGAGTGTTGATCATTCCAAGGTTTTGTATGGTTAAATAAGTCGGCATGAGTCCGCCGCCGAAAAACATGGTTATCATGTAAAACGTATTAAAAAATTTGCGTCCTTTAAAATCTTTTCGCGAAAGGGGATATGCGGCCATTATGGTGGTTAATACGGATATAATCGTAAATGCAACCGAATATACGATCGAGTTGAAAAATCCGCGCCATATCATATTATCGTGAATGACTCGCTTGTATCCCTCAAGACTCCACTTGTGAAGGTCAAATGTTATGCCTGCATTAGCAAGCTGCACAGGATCCATAAAAGAAGCGATTAGCACATATGCTAACGGAACAATTATTATTACAATAACAACACCCAGCAGGGCATAACACAGAGAAAGATAGAATCTGTCCTTTTTTGTTAAATACTTATTAGGATTACTAATTCCCACAGTATCATTTTTTACAGCTTTTCTTTTCATCATTGACGCCTCCTTTACAAACCCTGGCCGTCATTTAGTTTTTTTACAATCGTGTTTACAAAAATTAACAGAATGAGGTTAATTACGGAATTGAAAAGTCCAACAGCGGTGGAATAACCATAATCTCCAACCTGCAAACCAATTTTATAGACATATGTAGCGATAATTTCGCTTGTAGCTTTATTCAGGTCAGTTTGCATAGCTAAAGCTTTTTCAAAACCGATATTCATTATTTGACCTGCAGATAGAATGAATTGAATTACCATAATGGGTTTTAGTGCCGGTAATTCAACGTAACGAATTTGCTGAAACAAACTGGCACCGTCAATCCGCGCTGCTTCCACCAGTTCCAAACTCACGTTAGCCAGAGTAGCCGTATAGATAACCGATGCCCATCCGGCACCCTGCCAAATGCCGCTTCCGATGTATAGTGAACGGAAATCGCCTGGTTCAGACATATAATTGATAGAACTTCCCATTATTTGGTTAACGGGTCCTACCGGTGAAAAGAAAACGAACAACATACCGACAAGAACAATCACTGAAATAAAATTTGGCGCATATAAAACGAGCTGAATTTTTTTACGTAAGCCGGGCCGAACGATGTGCGACAGTAGTAGTGCAATGATAACTGGAGGCATGAATCCCCATAACAGACCATAGACACTGAGCTTTAAGGTGTTAAAAAGTAGATTCCAGAATTCTGGGGAAGATAAAAACCGGTTAAAATTTTGAAATCCAATCCATGTACTGCCGAATAATCCTCCTAATGGCGAATAATCTTCAAATGCAAGCATTATGCCGCCAATCGGTATATATTTAAAAACAACAGTCAATGCAAATGCAGGTAATGTAAAGATAATATAGAGTTGCCAGTTCTTTTTGAAATATCTCCGAAACACTGCGAATTGGCTCTGCAGTGATCGCTCCTTCAATTTTTCTTTCATGGTTATTTACCTCAATTCATATTTACATATAAATTTACAAATTGTTCATTTGCATTGCATCTTGTTGACAATATTATAGACGTATTGAACATTATAGTCAATAATTTTTTAACATAAATATTGTATTTGTGCAATTGAATAAATAATTGTTTCATAATTTAGCGACTATTTTATTATGTGTGCAAATGTAAACAATTGAACTTTTGCGAAAAAAGTATATAATGAGAGCAAATGTAAAAAGAGGGGATGCATTGATTGGGAAAAGAAAGGGTTACTATTCAAGATATCGCTGATTCACTGGGACTGTCGCGCAATACAGTTTCCAAAGCGCTTAACGGAGCCCCAAATCTACCGGAACGTACCCGAAGCGCCATACTGCAGCGTGCCGCAGAAATGAATTATAAACAATATGCACTTATAACGAAGCAATCTCCACAGGCAGGAACTGGTACAATTGCCTTGATGACTGGGAATATGCCTGGGCGGTCCCATTTTGGATCATTGTTGTTAGCAGGACTAGAAAAACGTATCAGTGAATGCGGTTATACTCTTTCCATGCATATTTTGCGGAAAAGTGATATTGACAAGTGTATCCTACCTATCAATTTTGATTGTAAAAATATTGATGGAATAATTTGCATTGAGCTTTTTGACGTAGCTTATAGCCGGCTTATTTGCTCTCTGGGGAAACCAACTGTATTTGCTGATACTTTTTCCGATTATGCTCGTGAAGAGTTGGATGCAGATTTACTTTTGATGGAAAATCGTTTTAGTACTTACTCGATGCTTAAAAAACTGATAGATTTCGGAGTACGCCGCTTTGGATTCGTTGGGGATCGAAACCACTGTCTCAGTTTCCGGGAACGCTGGGAAGGTTTTAATCAAGCGCTTAATGAGTATAACTTACCAGTAAACATGGATGAATGTATTCTTGATTCTGATAGTGCGCCCTATCAGAATCAAGACTGGATGGCCCAAAAGTTAAGTGCAATTCCGAAGTTGCCAGACGCAATTTTGTGTGCAAATGATTACCAGGCAATTAATGTGATGAATGGTCTTAAAAAACTTAAGATCAACGTTCCAAATGATATTCTTATCTGCGGATTTGATGATGCCCCAGAAGCTAAGGTCGTAGAACCGAATTTAACTACTGTGAAAATTCCAAGCAGTGATATGGGAGTGATGGCAGCTGAGATGTTATTCGATAGAATTAAAGAACCTGCGTTGCCATACAGAAACATCCATGTACGGACTACAGTGAAATTTCGTGAATCTACTGGATATCTCGGAAAATGATTAAAATAGATTGGCGCAAGAATAATTTTATCGCTGAAACTACAAACTACAATAGTACTTAACCCTTGATAACATAAATTGTGTTGCCGTAATGATATGAGCGATTTCTAATTAAAAATTGAATCTTTTCCGTACAAATTGTTTTTAATTCAGACCTTAAAATTGCAAAATTAGAATTCTTGACATTCTCCCAGCCGTTACAGCCATCATCTAACAGAATATTTCCGTAAACTTGACCGCTCCCAAACAAAACATTTTGTCAGTGACATGTGAAGTACTTACGCGGACATCGCGCATACTTATTTCAAAAATGCCGTATATGTCATCGACAAATATCACTACATACGCCAAATCTTCTGGGCTTTCGAAGCCGTTCGAAAAGAAGAACAGAAAAAGTTCAGTAAAACCCGGAGGATTTACTTGAAACACTCGCGCGTCCTGCTAAACAAGCGATACAAATTTCTTACTCCGGAGCAAAAACAACAAGTTGACCTTATGTTCTATGCCAGCAGCCGTTTGCTGACCGCTTATTCCCTGAAAGAGCAGTCTTTTCTTATCCTTGACTCTGCTGACAGTAAATCCGCCCGGGCAGCCCTCTCCCATTGGATGATGGTAGCACAAAACAATAGCCTTTCAAAATTCGTTGGCTGCGGCAATACAATGGTGCGCTGGTGAAAAGGCATCTTAAATTCATTCGACTGCCCCTACACGAACGGTTTCACCGAAGGGGCTAACAACAAGATTAAGGTCCTGAAACGCAATGCTTATGGTTACCACAATTTCCGACGCTTTCGTAATCATATTCTGCATCTGTTTAGTCATTCAACGCAAAAGGGAGCAGCTTAGTGCCACTCCTTCTCACATTCCCATTTTAGGGTTACCCCAACTATTGACATAGAGTCCATAAAAAAGGAGCACAGCCTTCTGACTGCGTTCCCTTTTTTCGTTTCTGGTGGACGTAGGGGGACTCGATTCGCGGAAGATTCCCCCACTGTGCGGGGGAAATGTCACGGAGTGACAAAGAGGGACGGAGCTGTTCGCTCTGGCGTGCCTTGGTCGGTCCCGGTTCTGACGTGCCACCGGCACATCATTCATTCCCGCTTCCCCTTCGAGTCCATTTGACCATAAAAAAAGGAACACAGCCTACTGACTGCGTTCCCTTTTTCGTTTCTGGTGGACGTAGGGGGACTCGATTCGCGGCGCACCTCGCCCCTTGGTCGGTCCCGGTTCTGACGTACCACCGGCACATCATTCATTCCCGCTCCCCTTCGAGTCCATTTGACCATAAAAAAAGAGCACAGCCTACAAGACTGTGTTCCCTTTTTTCATTTCTGGTGGACGTAGGGGGACTCGAACCCTCGACCTCTCGCGTGTGAGGCGAACGCTCTAACCAGCTGAGCTATGCGTCCGAAAAAAATTTGCGCGAAGAATTCGCGCAAAATACCTTTTATTGGTGACCCGGGCGAGAATCGGACTCGCGTTACCGCCGTGAAAGGGCGGTGTCTTAACCGCTTGACCACCGGGCCGTAAATGGTAGCGGCAATTGGATTCGAACCAACGACGCTTCGGGTATGAACCGAATGCTCTAGCCAACTGAGCTATGCCGCCACATACGCACTGTTACAATAACGGTGCGTTTATTATTATACGCTATTCAACCTGTGCTTGTCAACCAATATTCCGAAATATTTTTCAGAATATGAGTCATTCTACAGAAACAGAGTAGTTCGGCGCTTCTTTGGTGATTTGAATGTCGTGCGGGTGGCTTTCCCTCAGGCCTGCGTTGGTAATGCGGCAGAACTTTGCCTTCGTGTGCAGGTCATCTATGGTTGCGCATCCGGTGTAGCCCATGCCGGAGCGCAAGCCCCCTACCATCTGATACACAGTATCGGAAAGCGGCCCCTTGTAAGGAACACGGCCCTCAACGCCTTCCGGAACAAGCTTCTTTGCATCCTGCTGGAAGTAGCGGTCTTTGCTGCCGTGGCCCATCGCCGCAAGGCTGCCCATGCCGCGGTAAACCTTAAACCGGCGGCCCTGGTACAGTTCCGTTTCGCCTGGGGACTCTTCGCAGCCCGCAACAAGCGAACCAATCATAACAACGTTGGCGCCCGCCGCAAGTGCTTTCACAATGTCGCCGGAGAATTTGATGCCGCCATCTGCGATAATCGGAATGCCACACTTCTGCGCCGCGCAGGCAGCATCATAAACGGCCGTAATCTGCGGTACGCCAATCCCGGCAACAATCCGCGTTGTGCAGATGGAGCCCGGGCCTATGCCGACTTTTACGCAGTCTGCACCTGCGTCAATCAGTGCAAGTGTTCCCTCTGCCGTTGCTACATTGCCCGCAATCACCTGCAGGTGCGGGTATGCCTTCTTGACTTTCTTCACAGCGTTCAGCACGCCACTGTTGTGGCCATGGGCAGAGTCCAAGACTACAACGTCAACCTGTGCTTCTACAAGGGCTGCTACGCGGTCAAGAACATCATCCGTAGCGCCTATGGCTGCGCCGCAAAGCAGGCGGCCGTCGTCATCTCGTGCGGAATGCGGGTACTGAACAGCCTTTTCAATATCCTTAATGGTAATGAGGCCTCTTAACTTGCCTTCTTTGTCAACAAGAGGCAGTTTCTCAATCCGGTGGCAGCGCAGAATTTCTTTTGCTTCCGTAAGAGTCGTGCCGACCGGCGCAGTTACGAGGTTTTCCTTCGTCATGACGCTTGAAATCAGCTTGTTGAAGTCTTCCCCCTGCATAAAACGGAGGTCACGGTTTGTAATGATACCAATCAGGCGGCCGGTTTTGTCGCAGATTGGTACGCCGGAAATGCGGTATCGCTCCATAATCATTTCTGCGTCATGCACGGTATGTTCCGGTGAAAGGAAGAACGGATTGACAATTACGCCATTCTCGGAACGCTTTACGCGGTCCACCATATCCGCCTGGGTTTCAATGGGCATATTTTTGTGGATAATTCCAATGCCGCCTTCCCGCGCCATTGCAATCGCCATCTGGGTTTCCGTTACGGTGTCCATGGCTGAAGTCATCAGCGGGATATTGAGGTGAATTTTCTTCGTTAGCTGTGTGCCAAGTTTGGCCTCTTTCGGCAGAACGTGTGATTCCGCTGGAATCAGCAGCACATCGTCGAAGGTGAGCGCTTCTTTTACAAACTTCTCCGCGTAGTTCGTATTTAACATTCCGTTCCTCCATCTTCCATTTCCATTATGAATTATCAAGCGGGCGGGCCTGTGGGCTCCGTCCGCTTACTGCCTAATGCTGCGCGCTGAAAATTGATATTAAGGGTTATTGTACCATTTTAAGAAGCCTGTTTCAATACTCCAGAAGAATTATGGACATTGTGGCTATTCTTATTCTGCTGATGCAGTAAAGCTCAGCCCCTGCGCATTTTCTCCGCGAAGGAAAAACCGGCTGCCCTGCTTTTCACCAAACACCTTCAGAGTATCGCCCTCCGGTGTTTCTCCCAGGTAATTAATTTGCACCTGCACGGCATGCTCCCGCTCCTCAGGCGGCAAAAAATCAGAGACAATGTCGCCGTAAACGGCGTTGTTCATATGTCCGTTGGCGTCGAGGTCCGAATGGTATACCTTGCGCTCACCGAGCAGCGGGAGCCCCTCCGGAACGGTGAAGCGCTCCATCCGGTTCTCCGGCGCAATCACGTTTTCCGGGTAAATACCGTACGGCTTCAGCGCCTGCGGCCGCTGCACTTTTCGTGTTTTGGCATCTGCCAGCACCGTCGTCTGCATTACACTGAAAAGCAGCTCGCCGCTTTCGGCATAAAACAAAAAGTCACGGTAAAACTGCGCGCCGCCGCGTCCGAACGGGTGCGTATTTATGGTAATATTTTCCTTATGCTTTGGCATACGGAGGATCTTTGCACGCGTTGAGATAATGAAAAAAACAAGTCCTGTTTTTTGCCGCAGTTCTTCATAGCTGACGTGAACGGTGCCGAGGTGCTGCTCGCTTGTTTCCTGCACAAGGCGCAGAGCAGAGCCGAATTTCAGCGTATTCTGCGGCCCAACGTCATAGACTGGGATACGCAGGGAGCGGCTGTACCCTGCCCAAAGCTCTGCCGTGGTCATAGGCGAATGACATCTGTGCCAACGTATTTGCGCAGGACTTCCGGAACTGTTACGCTGCCGTCGGCATTCTGGTACTGCTCCACAATGGCAGGCATCACGCGGCTTGTGGCTAAGCCGGAAGCGTTTAAAGTATGCGCAAAGTACAGCTTGCCATCTTTTCCGCGGTACTTAATGTTGCCGCGGCGTGCCTGATAATCGCGTGCGTTGGAAGCAGAGCTGACTTCCTTATAGATGCCCATGCTTGGAATCCAGACTTCAATGTCGTAAGTGCGTGCCATGGAGAACGAGCAGTCACCCGCGGCAAGCTTGCTCAAGCGGTAATGAAGGCCAAGTTCCTGCACCAGACGTTCCGCTTTACCCACAAGTTCTTCAAATGCGGCATCGGAGCCTTCCTGCGTCGTGTACTGCACCATTTCCACTTTGTCGAACTGATGGCCGCGGATCATACCACGCTCCTCTGAGCGATAGCTTCCCGCCTCGCGGCGGTAGCACGGTGTGTAGGCAATGTACTTTTTCGGAAGCTCGTCTTCGGAAAGGATTTCATCGCGGTGCAGGTTTACAAGAGCGGTTTCTGCCGTCGGCAGCAGAAACTTCTTGTCTGTCGTGGTCGGGTTGGCAATCCAGTAGACTTCATCATTGAACTTCGGGAACTGGCCCGCCGTAAGGCCGCATTCATATTTCAGCATATGCGGAACAAGCATCAGTTCATAGCCGTCGTTCAGGTGTTCCTGAATAAAGAAATTCAGCAGCGCCCATTCCAGGCGTGCGCCCATTCCGCAGTAAATCCAGGTTCCAGCGCCCGCAAGTTTAGCCGCGCGCTGATAGTCAATCATGTGCAGGCTCTCGCAGAGTTCCACATGGTTTTTCGGGGTAAAGCCCTCAAAGACCGGCTTCTCTTTAAAATAGTGAAGCGGCTTGTTGTTTTCTTTTCCGCCGGAAACAACGTCTTCGTCCGGCATGTTTGGAAGGCTGAGAAGCAATATCTTCTGCTGTCCTTCGGTCTTTTCCAGTTCTGCGTTTTCTTCTTTAATCTGTGCCGAAAGTGCCTTCATCTGCGCCATCACTTCCGAAACGTCGCCGCCCTGCTTCTTAATCTGCGGAATCTGCTTGCTGACCGCATTCTGCTGCGCACGCTTTGCTTCCACACTTGCGGTAATCTCCCGGCGCTTCGCATCGATTGCCAGAATGTCATCCACCATTTTATCTGCGTCGTAATTTCGCTTTTTTGCGCCTGCTTTGATTTTCTCCGGATTGCTTCGAATCAGTTTAATATCTATCATGTTTTTCTCTCCTCTTGCCGCTTAGTGAATTTTTAT
>JAEZFF010000078.1 GCA_023417635.1 Bacillota bacterium
TGACCGAGGGCAACGCCTCTGCCGCCGTTGTGGAGAAGGAAGCGTTGGCACATCCTGAAATTTCCTTCCGATTTGTGCGCGACGGCCGGGAAACGCTGCATACGCCGGGCGATGGAAATTTGAAATCAGCTGTCTATGCGGTGTTTGGTAAGCAGTTTACTTCCGGCCTGATACCGCTTGAATATGAATTGAACGGCGTAAAGGTCTCCGGTTTCATCAGCAGCCCGGCCGCAGCCCGTTCGAACCGCAGTATGCAGAACTTCTTCATCAATGGTCGCTATGTAAAGAGCCGCACTGCTATGGTTGCGCTGGAAGAGGGTTTCAAAGGTTCCCTGATGGTCGGTAAAGTCCCGGCCTGCGTTCTGCATCTTGCCGTCCCGTACGGCGCGGTGGATGTCAATGTTCATCCGGCAAAAATCGAAGTCCGTTTTCTGAACGAAAAGCCTATTTTTGACGCGGTTTACCACGGTACAAAATCGGCATTGAACAAAGGCGATACGCCTCATGTGATGAAGCTTGCCGACCCTGCCGCACCACTTTTCCACCATACGGAGCAGTCAGCGGAACAGCTGCATTTTGCACCGGCTTCTGAATCAAAACCGGCCGCGTTTTCGCCTTGCGCGGCTTCAACTGTTCCTGCCGTGCCAGTGGAACGGAGCAACTCAGCACCAGCGGCATTTGAGCATATGCCCGCACTCCGCGCCGTGCCGGTTGCGCCAGACATTGAGTGTGATGAAGAGGATGTAGCTGCACCTCTTCCGCAGAAAAATGATTCTACCCCAGAAGAGTCTGCACCGGTTTCTCAAAATGTTCCGCAGCAGGCGGCTCCGGTGCAGACTTCAGCGTCCGTACCGAAAGCATCTGAAAAGTTTATCGGCGAGGCTTTTGGCACCTATATTATTCTGCAGCGCGGTGACAATTTGATTTTTGTCGACAAACACGCCGCACATGAACGTCTGCTTTATGAAAAACTGCGGGCGCAAGGAGGAAAAAGCGACCGTCAAATGCTTCTGGAACCGGTTTCCGTTACCCTTTCGCAGAACGAATATTCTGCGGTGCTGAATTCGCTTGATGTTTGTGCCGAAGCCGGGTTCGAAATTGAAGATTTTGGCGGCGGAACCGTGCTGGTGCGCAGCGCGCCGATGATTTTAGGCGGAAGCAGTGTGGCGGAGGCTGTCATGGAGATTGCCGGTTACCTTGCATCCTGCAAAACAGACCTCACGACGGAAAAGGTCGACTGGCTTTACCACAACGTGGCCTGCCGTGCCGCCATTAAGGCAGGGGATACTTCTTCGCCGGAAGAACTGATGCGCCTTGTGGACCGTGTGGAAGCGGAAGACGTTCGGTACTGTCCACACGGCAGACCGGTGTTTTACCTGCTGCCGCGCAAAGAACTGGAAAAGCAGTTCGGGAGGATTCCGTAATGGCGAAAATACCGGTCGCGGCGGTTGTCGGCCCAACTGCAACTGGAAAAACGCGCCTTGCGGTGCAGCTTGCCCTTCACTTCGGCGGTGAAGTGGTTTCTGCAGACTCCATGCAGATTTACAAAGGGCTTACGATTGGCACTGCGAAGCCAACAAAAGAGGAAATGTGCGGCGTGCCGCACCATCTGATTGATTTTCTGAACCCTGCGGTGCCGTTCAGTGTGGCCGACTATGTGAACCTTGCCTCAAAGTGCATCGAAGAGATTGACGGGCGCGGAAAGCTCCCAATCCTGGTGGGAGGAACGGGGCTTTATGTTCGATCCCTTCTTTCCAATCTCAGCTTTTCACCGCAGGGGCATGATGAAGCTTTACGGGAGCGCCTTCGCAAAAAGGCGGAAACGGAGGGGCCTGCCTCCCTTATGGAAGAACTTCGTTCTTTCGACCCGAAGTCCGCGGAGCGAATTGAACCGAACAATCTTGCGCGTGTGATACGTGCCATTGAAATTTACCGTGTGACCGGCGTTACCATGACGGAACAGAACCGCCGCTCCCGAGAAGCTCCTTCACCGTACGACGATGTGGTAGTTGGCCTTACTTACCGCGACCGCGGAAAACTTTACAGTGCCATTGACCGCCGTGTGGATGGCATGATGCAGGCAGGCCTGCTGACGGAAGCGGAAACGGTATTTCATATGCCGCATTTTCAAACGGCAGCGCAGGCAATCGGCTATAAAGAATTCTTCCCTTATTTTCGCGGGGAGTGTTCCCTTGAAGATGCAGTGGCGGCGGTAAAACGGGAAAGCCGCAGGTATGCTAAACGCCAGCTGACGTGGTTTCGGCGTGATGTAAAAACGCAGTGGCTTTTTGTTGATGAGTACGGCAGTTTTTCAGAGCTGTTGTCCCGTGCCTGTGCAATATTGGGAGAGAAAGGGTGGAGGTTATGAACAGTCCAATGCTGAAACGCATAGCTTCCGGCCTGATTGCCGTACTTTTGCTGGTCTATGTGGGCTACCAAATTTACCGTTCTCACTATTCTTCGGTTAAAACGGAAATGTCTATTTATTTTACCGCTTCCAATTCCATAGAAACACCTGTTGTGGCACTGCGGCGTGAGGTGCTTTTGACTCCTTCTGTAACGGGTGCGGTAGATTATTCCGTCAATTCGGGCGACCGGGTTTCTAAAGGCGGTGTCATCGCACAAATTTATAAAGATGAATCTCAGATAACGGCAAAGCATCAGCTGGAAGACACCGATCGCGCCATTACTCAGCTGCAGAATCTGCAGCAGCCCGGCAATACCTACTCTTTTAACCCGGACACCGCCAACGGGCGCATCTGCCAGCAGCTTTCACAGATTCTTGGCAAGGCGCGTTCCGGTGATTTGGAAGAAGCGGCAAGTGAAAAGAGCAGCTTGCTCAGCTTGCTGAACGAAAAGCAGATAGCGGCTGGCCAGGTTAAAAATTTCAGCGCGAAAATCAGCGCGCTTCAGGCACAGCACAAAACTCTGGCAGCGGAGGCCGGAAGCCCTGTTAATTCGATCCGCTCGCCTGCGGCAGGCTATTTTATAGGTTCTGCGGATGGCCTTGAAAATGCCTACGACTTGTCTAAAATTGATTCCATTACCTGCAGTGATGTCAAAAGGCTGCAGAGTCTGAAAGCTTCCAGTGTACAAGGCGCCGTTGGAAAAATCAGCCGCGACTTCGACTGGTATTTGGTTTGTACGGTTCCTTACGACCGCTTGGCTTCCTTAAAACAGGTAGGCACCGATGAAACAGTTTCTGTCCGTTTTCCATTCGTTTCCGGCGTTTCCGTTCCTGCTTCCGTTGAGGCAATCAACCAGTCGGGGGCAAATTCTGAGGCTGCGGTTGTGCTGAAGTGCCAGGGATTGAACTCGGAGCTTGCGGGAATCCGGCATGAAACTGCAGACATATCCGTACAGGAATATACAGGCCTGCGTGTGAGCCAGAAGGCTATTCATTACGAAACGAAGACTGGCAAGCTGAAAGATGCTTCCGGAAAAGTCACAAAGGTGACAAAAGATGTGGAAGGCGTTTATGTGCTGCACGGCAATCAGTTGAATTTTCGGCAGATTGTTCCGCAGCTCAGCACCGACAGTTATGTCATCTGTGACCCGCACCCGGACCCGAACAGCCTTTTAACGGACGAAACCGTAAAACTTTATGACGAAGTTGTTGTGGAAGGGACTGATTTGTATGACGGAAAAGTTGTCAAGTGATTTGGAGCACCGCTTTCGCGATGTAGAGGAAAATCTGAAGGCAATACGTGAAAATATAGCGCAGGCTGCGGTTCAGTCGGGCCGAAAGCCGGAAGACATTACGCTTCTTGCCGCAACGAAGACGGTTCCTGTGGAAGTGATAAACCACAGTATCGAGCTTGGCGTTGACTGCATCGGCGAAAATAAGGTGCAGGAGCTTACCGAAAAATACGATTCGTACCTGCTTGACCGGTGCAGGCTTCACTTTATCGGCCATCTGCAGGTGAATAAGGTAAAGTATCTCATTGGCCGCGTTGCCATGATTCAGTCTGTTGACAGTGAAAAGCTTGCAAAAGAAATCTCCAGACTGAGTCTCAAGCACAATGTGATAACCGATGTTTTGCTGGAAGTCAACATTGGCCGGGAAGAAAACAAGTCCGGCGTTCTTCCGGAAGCTTTGCCGGAACTGCTCGAAAAAGTTTCGGTTCTGCCTGCCGTTCGGGTGCGTGGCCTAATGGCGATTCCGCCGGCGGGGGCACCTTCAAAAGAAACGGATGATTATTTTTTACAAATGAATAAATATTTTATTGACACCAAGGGCAAAAGAATAGATAATGTACATATGGATTATCTTTCAATGGGGATGTCGGCCGACTATGCGCAGGCTGTGCGTGCCGGCGCAAATATGGTCCGCATTGGAACGGCGCTTTATGGGTCAAGAAATTACCAGAAAGACTAAATTGAAAAGACAGGGGGAACAGTCAGATGGCAGGACTTGTTGAACAATTTAAGCATATGTGGAATGCACCGGAAGATGAATATGAAGAAGGTGACGGTGACTATGATTATGAAGAGGAGAGTGCCGAGGAAAGCCCCAGTCCTTCCGCGCAGGGCCGCGAGCCTATATCGGCTCCCGCTGCACGGGAAAATGTTCGGCGTGCACCAGTCGTGAATTCCGGCAGTAAAGTCGTCAACATTCATGCAACTGCTCAGTTGGAGGTTGTTCTGTTCAAACCAGAGCATTTTGGGGAGGACATCTGCAACATTGCCGACGAACTGTTAAAGATGCATACTGTTGTGCTGAATCTTGAAACTACCGAAAAGGAAGCTTCCCGCCGCATTATTGATTTTCTAAGTGGTGTTGCCTATGCGAACGGCGGAAAAATCAAGCGCGTAGCTACAAAGACCTTTATCATTACGCCTTACAATGTTGACCTTACCGGCGAAGACGTGATGGATGAGCTGGAAAACAATGGTGTCTATTTCTGATGATGAACCGCGTTTCCGGGCAAAATGACCTTTTGAAAGCGCGTGTGGCTGACGCGGTCCGATTAGCGGAAAACGGCGGCCGGCCGCGCTTTGTTGGCTTTCTTGATGAACGGGAAGCAAAAGTAGCTGCCCGTTTAGTGGAACATACCCCGCAGGAGCATCTTCTGCTTTGGGGAGGGTTCCCTGAAGCGGAACGCGTCATCTTCGGCGCATTTCCAGATTTTTCATCTCCAGATCCAGCTGCATTTCCGATTGTTGCATTCACCGTTTCGTTCCGAAAGCAGGACACTCTGACGCATCGTGATTTTCTCGGTGCGTTGCTTCACGCGGGGATAGAACGCCCTTCGCTTGGCGACATCCTTGTAGAGCCGGGCCGTGCCGTTGTTTTTTGCCGCCGTGAAATTTCCACCTTTCTTCTTACACAAGTTGAAAAAATTGGCGGAGTCGGAGTCCATATTTCGGAGGGAAGTCGGGAGCCATTGCCTGCGGCACACCATTTTGCCGAGTTTTCGGCGGTTGTCGCTTCGGCAAGGCTCGACTGCCTGACGGCGGCTGCTGTAGGGATAAGCCGTGAGAAAGCGGCGCAGATGATACGCGCACAGTTGGTGGAAGTTAATCATGAACCTGTTTCGTTGCCGGCGGCGGAAATGCGTGAGGGCGACATTCTTTCTGTTCATGGAAAAGGCCGCTTTATCTTTGACCGCTTCGGTCCTTTCACAAAAAAAGGCAGATTAAGTATAACTGGGAGAAAATTTGTTTAGCGGGGTGAATTATTTATGCTTACTTTGAACGATATTATTAATGCTGGGTTCCGTAAATCTGGTTTTTCCGGTTACCGTATGGATGACGTGGATGCTTTCATTGACCGCGTGAAGGAATCTTATGAAGCGCTGCTTAAGAAGACTTCGGATACGGAGGCAAGCCTGGAGAAACTTCGTGCGGATGGGATGCAGAACGCTGAAAAAGTTAGAGATTTAACACAGAAGCTGGAAGTGTTCCGTTCGCAGGAAGATGAGATAAAGGATGCGCTTATCAGCACACAGAAAGCCAGTGAAACTTCAAAAAATGAGGCACAGCATGCGGCCGATGCTATTTTGAAAGAAGCTCATCAAAAAGCTGACAGTGCAGTAAAGCAGGCTTCCCAGCAAGGGGAAAGCATTCTGAACGAAGCCAGCGAGAAGGCACAGGTTATTGTTCAGGATGCCAAGGCAAAAGCCAAGAATCTTGTTTCCGACACAAGCCGCCAGATTATTGAGCAGAAGCAGGAGCAGGAGCAGTTGGTAAATGCTGCGGCTGAGTTCCGCGAAAAACTGCTGAGCCTTTACAAAGAGCATCTTACGCTGATTAACCAGCTTCCGCATAAAAAGTCTTTGTCAAAGTCGGAGCTTACAGACAGCACAGAAGAGAATGCGGCAGATGATGCCCCGAAGGCTTTGAAAACAGCGGCTCACAGCGATGATGTTCCGCCTGCTTCACAGGAAGAACAAGTGCACTCTGCCATTCAGCCGGATTTGGGTGAACCGGTTCATTCCGCTATTCAGCCGGATCTGGACGAAAAGGCTCCTTTTGAAGGAAAACCGAATCAGACCGAAAAAGCAGTTCCAGCCCAGCAGCAGTCGGAAACTGCTGCGGAAATTTCTTTCAGCGTTCAGCCGAATGCGGATGAAGAAAGTGCTGAAAGCCCGAAAGAAGAGTCCCCCAGTGTGCCAGGCACACCGGCTGCGGATGACGATGATGACATTGTTCCGGAACCGGAAAGTGCAATTTACAATTCCGTTCCGCAGGAACCGTGCCCAACGCCGCCTCAGACACTCGATGGTTCTGACGACGGCCGACAGCCCACTATTTCAAATTTTGACAATTAATGCTGACCCCGCAACAACATCTTAGAGGAGAGAGAAACTGATGGATTATAAAAGCACCTTGAATCTGCCAAAAACCAATTTCCCCATGCAGGCTGGTCTGCCAAAGCATGAGCCGGAAATGCTGAAAGAATGGCAGGATGAAGAAGTCTACAAAAATTTGATGAAGAAAAACGAAGGCAGGCCTCTTTATGTTCTGCATGACGGCCCGCCATATGCGAACGGAAATATCCATCTTGGAACCGCTCTCAATAAGGTGCTGAAAGATATTATCGTTCGGTACCGGAATATGTCCGGTTTTCAGGCTCCGTATGTACCAGGCTGGGATACGCATGGCCTTCCGACGGAACTGAAAGCCCGCAAAAAAGCCGGTGTTGAAAATTCCACCACAATTTCCGACATTGAACTTCGCAAGATCTGCCGCGAATTTGCCCTTGGTTACTTGAATGACCAAAGGGAGCAGTTCATGCGCCTGGGCGGCATTGGTGACTGGCAGCACCCTTACGTCACGCTGACTCATGATTTTGAAGCAAAACAGGTCGAGATTTTTTCCGAGATGGCACAGAAAGGTCTTATCTACAAAGGCCTGAAGCCAGTTTACTGGTGCCCATCCTGCGAAACGGCACTTGCTGAAGCAGAGATTGAGTACAGCAATGATCCCTGTGACTCTATTTACGTTAAATTCCGTGTTACCGATGACAAGGGCGTTTTCTCAGCAAAAGGAATTAACCCAAATCAGGTCTTCTTTGTAATTTGGACAACAACAACTTGGACGATGCCGGCAAACGTTGCTATCTGCCTTGGCCCTGAGTTCGAGTATTCTCTGATTCAGTGCGGCGATGAGTATTACGTTATGGCTACAGCTTTGTATGAGGAAGCTATGAAAGCCGCCGAAAAGACGGACTACAAAGTTGTAGCAACGTTCAAAGGTTCCGAACTGGAGTATATTAAGACGGCACATCCGTTCCTGGACCGTACATCGCTTATTATTCTGGGCGACCATGTAACACTGGAAAGCG
Source organism: Bacillota bacterium (assembly GCA_023417635.1). Taxonomy (GTDB): domain Bacteria; phylum Bacillota; class Clostridia; order Oscillospirales; family Acutalibacteraceae; genus Thermocaproicibacter. The sequence continues at coordinate 7,790 of JAEZFF010000078.1, forward strand.
GCACAGGCTGCGTCCATACCGCACCAGGCCACGGCGTTGACGACTACAATGTCTGCCACGACCATTACCCGGAACTTCCGATTATTGTTCCCGTTGACGCGCATGGCAGAATGACGGACGAAGCCGGAAAGCAGTTCAGCGGCCTTACAACAGCGGAAGCCAACAAGGCGATTCTGAAGCATCTGGATGAAATTGGCGCGTTGTTTGCTGTTAAGCATATTGTCCACCAGTATCCGCATTGCTGGCGCTGCAAAAAGCCAGTTCTGTTCCGTGCAACAGAACAGTGGTTCTGTTCCGTAGATGCCATTAAAGATAAAGCAGTTGAAGAAATCAATAAGGTTCAGTGGGTCCCAGCCTGGGGACGTGAACGCATTACTTCCATGGTGCGTGAACGCAATGACTGGTGCATTTCACGTCAGCGCCGCTGGGGTGTGCCGATTCCGATTTTCTACTGCAAAGACTGCGGGGAACCGCTGATTTCCAAAGAAGCGATGGCAGCTGTTTCCAAGCTGTTTGCTAAAGAAGGTTCCGATTCCTGGTATACTCGGAAGGTTGAAGAAATCCTGCCAGCGGGTACTAAATGCCCAAAGTGCGGCTGCACCGGATTCACCAAAGAACACGATATTATGGACGTCTGGTTCGATTCTGGCTGCTCACATGCTGCTGTTGCAGACCAGAGGCCGGAACTTCATTGGCCGGCTGACCTGTACTTGGAAGGCGCCGATCAGTACCGCGGCTGGTTCCAGTCTTCACTGCTTACTTCTGTGGCATGGCGCGGGAAAGCACCGTACAAGGCAGTCGTTACACATGGCTGGGTTGTAGACGGTGAAGGCCGTAAAATGTCGAAGTCGCTTGGAAACGGAATTGACCCTTCCGAAGTTGTCAACAAATATGGTGCGGATATTCTCCGCCTGTGGGTTGCATCTTCCGACTATCATGCGGATATCCGCATTTCGCCGGCAATCCTGAAACAGCTTTCCGATGCTTATCGTAAGATTCGTAATACCGCACGCTTCATGTTGGGCAACCTTTCAGACTTTAACCCGGATACTGATATGGTTCCGTGCGAAAAGCTGGAGCCGCTTGACCGTTGGGCGCTGAACCGTTTCAACGGCTTGATTGCGGAATGCGACAAGGGCTACAAGTCGTTTGAATTCCACGAATCCTGCCATGCAATTCATAATTTCTGCGTGGTGGATATGTCAAGCTTCTACCTTGATGTTTTAAAAGACCGCTTGTACGTGGAAAAGCCCGAAAGCGAAACACGCCGTGCGGCTCAGACTGCCATGTTCCTGATTCTTGATGGTATGGCGCGTCTTGTTACGCCAATTCTGGCGTTTACTTCGGATGAAATCTGGAGAAGTATGCCGCACACGAAAGACGAAGATGCACGCCGCGTTATTTACAACGACATGCCAAAGCCGGTAAAAGTTGATGCCGACGCTTCTTTTGTTGCCCAGTGGGACAAGATTCATCTTCTGCGCAACGATGTCAAGAAGGCGCTGGAGATTGCCCGTAAGGAAAAGACCATTGGTTCTTCCTTGGATGCAAAAGTCGAGCTGCACTGCACCGGCGAGCTTTACAGCTTTGTGAAATCCGTCGAGAGCGTGCTTCCGGCCGTCCTGATTGTTTCGCAGGTCGAAACAGCAGAAGGCGGGCAAGGAACTTTCAAAGGTGAGGAACTTGCGGATCTTTCCGTAACGGTATCGCACGCCGAAGGCGAAAAATGTGCGCGCTGCTGGAGTTACAGCCATACGGTCGGAAGCGATCCGGATCACCCGGATGTTTGCGCCCGCTGTGCGGAAATCTTGAAGGAATAATCGTCGGGGGAGGGCTTAACGGTCCTCCCCCCATTTCAAAAAGAAAAGATCGGAGAAGGTGTTCTTTTGGCTTTTGTAGCATTGCTGCTTTCCCTGCTGTTTGCTGCGGCTGACCAACTGTTTAAGTTTTTGGTCGTGCGTGACATCAAGCCGGTGGGTTCCAAAACAATTCTTAATGGATTTTTAAGCTTTGACTATACCGAAAATACTGGTGCAGCTTTCAGTATGATGCAAGGGGGCCGGTGGGTTTTCATCGGCATCACCACGGTTATCTGCATCCTTTTGATTATATCGATGTTCTGTTATTCCGGGCACGAATTCTTTTCGTGGGCTGCTTCTGTCCTGATTGTCGGCGGCGGTCTTGGGAACATGATTGACCGGGTTCTGCATGGATTCGTTGTGGACTACATTCATATTTCGTTTTTCCCGGCGATTTTCAATTTTGGTGACTGCTGCGTGACGATTGGTGCACTGTTCCTCATTCTCCATGTGCTGTTTTTCACAGGAAATGACAAGACAGAGCGGGTCCTGCGGACGAGATAGCATGAATCGTATTACACTGAATGTACAGGAGCCGGATGCAAATGTCCGACTTGACAAATACATTGGGGAACATGGAGAAGGGTTCACGCGTTCTGCGGCTGAGAAGCTTATTGCACAAGGCGGTGTTTCTGTAAACGGAAAGCAGCAGCGAAAAAGCTGCCGCTGTACCGCCGGTGACGTAATTGAGATCCTTGTGCCGGACCCTATTCCGCTTACCGTGAAGCCGGAGTCTGTTCCACTTGTGATTCCTTACGAGGATGATGACCTGCTTGTTGTCAACAAGCCGAAAGGCATGGTGGTCCATCCGGCGCCCGGCCATGCGGATGGCACACTGGTCAATGCCCTGCTGGCTCACTGCGGAAGTTCGCTTTCCGGTATTAACGGAGTCATGCGTCCCGGCATCGTGCATCGTATTGACAAAGACACAAGCGGCCTGTTGATTGTGGCAAAAAACGATTTTGCTCACCGCAGCCTTGCCGCGCAGATTAAGGTGCATAGCTTTACCCGTATCTATGAGGCTGTAGTCATAGGAAACCTGAAAGATGATGCCGGTACGGTGGATGCGCCCATTGGCCGTCACCCGACCGAACGAAAAAAGATGGCGGTAACAGAAAAAAATTCCCGCCGTGCCGTTACGCATTATGAAGTTATAAAGCGCTACCAAGGTTACACACAGGTTCGTCTGAAACTGGAAACGGGGCGTACCCATCAAATCCGCGTTCATATGGCTTACCTTGGCCATCCCGTCGCAGGCGATACGGTTTATGGCCCGAAAAAACCCGTAGCGGGTCTTGCCGGGCAGTGCCTTCATGCGCGTGTAATCGGTTTCCGCCATCCGCGCGATGGGCGGTATGTTGAAATTACAAGTGACCTTCCGCAGTATTTTACGGATTTTCTTGCCCGCCTGAATCCGGCTTGAAATTCACTGGAAGGCTGCTTTTACGGAAGTGAGCGATTTGGAAGAGGAACAGTCCCAGCAGATACGCTGTTTGGTAGTGCTGGCGGCTGTGCTCTGCGCTTTGTTGATTGGCTATAATGCGTTTTATGTTCCGGATGCACCACTTTCGGAACCCCAGGTTACGGCGGATGTTTCGTCCCAGTCAGAGGCTTATGTGCCTCACTCTGCCGGGGCAGGCAGCTCAAAATCTGCTTCTTCAACGAAAAGCGGAGGGAAAGTCAACATTAATACAGCGTCGGTTTCTCAGCTGAGCCAAAAGCTGCCGGGAATTGGCGACGGTATTGCCCGGAGAATTGTTTCGTACCGGGAGCAGCACGGTTTGTTCCGTTCTGTGGAGGACATCCGCAAGGTGCCCGGTATTGGAGATAAAAAATACGAGAAAATCAAAGGCCTGATTGCGATAAAGTAGGCCAGAAAAAATAATTTACTCCCTGCAACTGGAAAAACAGTTGCGTGTTTCCCGTTTTCATGATAAGATTAAACTACTTTTATTCTAGGGAAAGGGGGAGAACAGTATGATATTTTATATTTGGCTTGGCGTTATTATCCTTGCGGCACTTGCGGAGATGGCAACAACACAGCTCGTTTCCATCTGGTTTGCTGCAGGTGGTATTGGCGCTTTGATTGCCTGTGCTGCAGGCGCTTCGCTCCCTTTGCAGATTGCAATTTTTGTCTTGATTACTGCGGTGACGCTTGCATTTACCCGGCCGCTGGTCAAGAAGGCGCTCACGGTGCGGAAAACCAGTACGAACGCCGACCGCTATATTGGCAGAGTTGCAGTTGTTACAGTCGAAATCAACAATACCCTTGGCACCGGGCAGGCCAATGTACTTGGAAGCATCTGGACGGCACGTTCCGCCGATGGTTCGATTATTCCTGTAGGGCAGCATGCCCTTGTTGAAGAAATCGAAGGGGTAAAATTGATTGTTCGTGCACAAAATAACTGATGAATTGAGAGAGGGAGAAGATTATGGACGCTTTTATTGTTTTCCTTGTATTGCTAATCCTCATTATTATACTCTTCATAGCCAATGTGAAAGTAGTTCCGCAGGCACATGCATTTGTTATTGAGCGCCTTGGAGCTTACCAGACTACTTGGAGCACCGGCTTGCATTTTAAACTGCCGTTTTTTGACCGTATCGCCAAAAAGGTTTCGCTTAAAGAGCAGGTTATCGATTTTCCGCCACAGCCCGTTATCACCAAAGATAATGTTACCATGCAAATTGACACGGTTGTCTATTTTCAGATTACGGATTCTAAGCTTTATGCTTACGGTGTAGAGCGTCCGCTTTCTGCAATCGAGAACCTTTCCGCTACCACACTGCGTAACATCATTGGCGAGCTGGAACTTGACCGTACCCTTACTTCGCGCGACGTTATTAATGCCAAAATCCGCACCGTTCTTGATGAAGCGACGGATGCCTGGGGCATTAAGGTCAACCGCGTGGAGCTGAAAAATATCATTCCGCCGCGGGAGATTCAGGAATCCATGGAGAAGCAGATGAAGGCCGAGCGGGAACGCCGTGCCCAGATCCTTACTGCGGAAGGCCAAAAGAGCAGCGCAATTCTGGTTGCGGAAGGACAAAAAGAGTCCAAAATCCTGCAGGCAGAGGCTGCAAAAGAAGTTCAGATTCGCGAAGCACAGGGCCAAGCAGAGGCTATCGCACTGGTCCAGCAGGCTACAGCAAACAGCATTAAGCTGTTGAATGAAGCAAACCCGTCTGAAGCTGTAATTGCCCTGAGAAGCCTTGAAGCTTTCATCAAAGCGGCAGACGGTAGGGCAACAAAGATTATTATCCCGTCGCAGATTCAGTCTCTGGCAGGACTTGCTACTTCCTTGAAAGAGCTTGTAGTGGACGATGTGAAACCGGATGACAAACCTTTGAATCCTCAGAAGACTGGGCCGGACGGGTTGCATAAGTAATGAAAAATCCGCAGATAGTGCAAAATTATCTGCGGATTTTTTTCATTTTTTCCTTCTCAGACAGTGGGCGATATTCAAAATCTTTTTCATTGCTGCAAAAAAGGAGCCGGTAAATAGGCTTTACGGGTTTCTTTTTTATATTATTTCTGTATTCACAGCAAAAGAAAGCAGAGGAGAGAAACAAAATGGCAGAGCACAAAAAGGTAGCCGTAATTATGGGAAGCGACAGCGATTTTCCGGTAGTATCCGCTGCCGTAAAAGAACTCAAGTCTTTCGGAATTCCTGTAGAAACACACGTCATTTCTGCGCACAGAACACCGCAGGCCGCAGCTGAGTTTGCTGCTTCCGCAAAAGAGAAGGGCTTTGGCGTCATTATTGCTGCAGCAGGCATGGCCGCACATTTAGCGGGCTTTCTCGCGGCGGGAACAACCCTGCCGGTTATAGGGGTGCCGATGAAATCAGCAGCGCTGGAAGGCCTTGACGCATTGCTTGCCACCGTGCAGATGCCAAGCGGCATCCCGGTTGCAACTGTGGCGATAAACGGCGCGAAAAATGCAGCGGTTCTCGCAGCAGAGATATTAGCACTGAGCGATGCTTCTTTGGCAGAGAAGCTGGAAGCCATGAAGAAGCAGATGGCGGAAAAAGTCGCAGAGAAAGATACAGCCATTCAGAAGGAAGCCGAAAAACTCTGAAAATCAAAACGGAGGGAAAACACATGAAAAGCTTCAGCGAGAGCTATAAAGAAGCCGGGGTAGACGTTACTGCGGGGTACCGAGCGGTTGAACTGATGAAAAGCCATGTGGAGCGCACCAAAATACCGGGAGTGGTTTCCGGAATCGGCGGCTTTGGCGGCCTCTTTCAGCCCGACCTTTCGGGCATGAAAACTCCGGTTTTTGTCAGTGGAACGGATGGCGTGGGCACAAAACTAAAAATTGCTTTCTTAATGGGGAAACATAGCACGGTTGGCATTGATTGTGTTGCCATGTGTGTGAACGATGTTGTCTGCTGCGGGGCAAAGCCTCTGTTCTTTCTCGACTACCTTGCCGTAGGTAAAAATGACCCGGAAACGGTTGCCAGTATTGTAGGCGGCGTTGCCGAGGGTTGTGTTCAGTCCGGATGCGCGCTTGTGGGTGGCGAAACAGCCGAGATGCCGGGCTTTTACCCAGTTGGTGAATACGACTTGGCCGGCTTTTCTGTTGGCGTGGTAGACCGGGAAAAGATTCTTGACGGTTCTGCCATACAGCCGGGCGACGCACTTGTTGGCCTGCAGTCTTCCGGCTTACACTCCAACGGATTTTCACTGGTGCGCAAAATTTTTGGAGTGAATGAAAAGAAACTCAGCCAGCAGGTTCCGGAGCTTGGCCGGACTCTTGGCGAAGAACTGCTGACTCCGACGAAAATCTATGTAAAGCCTCTTCTGAAACTGATGGAGCAGGTGAAGGTTAAAGCCGCTTCTCACATTACAGGCGGTGGATTTTACGAAAATGTGCCGCGCATGCTCAAAGAGGGTGCCACGGCAAAAATTGAAAAAAAGGCCCTGCCGAAGATGCCGATTTTCCCACTGCTGCAGAAAGCCGGGAATATTCCGGAGCACGATATGTACAACACATTTAATATGGGCATTGGGATGTGCCTTGCCGTTGCAAAAGAGGATGCAAACCGCACGGTGGAAGTGCTCAAAAATGAAGGTCAGCCGGCAGCTGTTATCGGTGAAGTTACAGCCGGGGAAAAGGGCGTAGTTTTATGCTGAACATTGCCGTACTTGTTTCCGGCGGGGGAACAAATCTGCAGGCGCTGATTGATGCTGAAAAAGGCGGGGAAATCAAAAACGGAAAGATTGCCCTTGTCGTTTCCAGCAATACAAAGGCCTATGCCCTTAAACGCGCAGAAGGCGCAGGCATTCCGGCTGAAATTCTGCTAAGGCGCGGTTTTGCCCAGCAGGATGCGTATGACGAAGCACTTCTTGCTCTGCTGAACCGGTATCACATTGGCCTGGTTGTATTGGCTGGCTTTATGACCATTATCAGTGAAAACGTTGTTTCCCATTACAAAAATAAAATCATCAATATTCACCCTTCGTTGATTCCGTCTTTCTGCGGCCCAGGCTATTTTGGCCTGCGGGTGCATGAAGAGGCGTTAAGGCGCGGCGTAAAAGTGACTGGTGCAACTGTGCATTTTGTCAATGAAGTTTGCGACGGCGGGCCTATTATTCTACAAAAAGCCGTAGCGGTTCAGGAAAATGACACTCCGCAGGTGCTGCAGCGCCGTGTGATGGAGCAGGCAGAGTGGAAACTGCTGCCCAAAGCGGTTTCCCTTTTCTGCGAAAACAGGCTGGAAGTAGCGGACGGAAAAGTGAAAATCAAGGAGGAAGAAAAATGAAACGCGATACAATCGAACAGGCTCTTGGAACAAATACTTACCCAGGGCGCGGCATTCTTCTTGGCAGAAGTGCAGACGGCGAAAACGCAGTAGCTGCATATTTCATTATGGGGCGCAGTGAAAACAGCCGAAACCGCATTTTTGCAGAGGATGGAACCGGCCTGCGCACTCAGGCATTTGACCCTTCCAAAATGTCAGATCCTTCTTTGATTATTTATTCGCCTGTACGTGTGCTGGGGCATACAACTATTGTAACGAACGGCGACCAGACCGATACAGTGTACGATGCACTTTCACAAGGGCGTACTTTTGAAGATGCTTTGCGCACCCGAACTTTCGAACCGGACAGGCCCAACTTCACGCCGCGTGTTTCCGGCCTTTTGGAAGTGGGAGGACGCCTTCGCTTCCGCCTTTCCATCCTGAAAAGCGGCGACGCAGAAGGGAAATGCGTGCAGCGTTTCTTTTATGAATACGATGCGCCGGCTGCCGGGGAAGGCCGCCTGATCCATACCTACATGGGTGACGGCAATCCGCTTCCACCATTTGAAGGGGAGCCAACCGCTGTTTTACTGGATGGTACTTTTGACGAGTTTTCTGAGAACCTTTGGAACACGCTGAATGCGGACAATAAAGTTTCCCTTTTTGTCCGTTCTGTTAACCTTAAAACAGAAGAAACGGAAACCCGAATCTTTAACAAAAACGTCCGGAATGCTTGAAATAAATAACAGGGGGAATTCTTTATGGCAAATGAACTGATGCTGAAATATGGCTGTAACCCAAACCAGAAGCCTGCCCGCATTTTTATGAAAAACGGCGGCAGCCTTCCGCTACAGGTACTGAACGGCCGGCCAGGGTATATTAATTTTATGGATGCCCTCAACAGTTGGCAGCTTGTAAAAGAGCTGAAGCGGGCGACGGGACTGCCTGCTGCTGCATCGTTCAAGCATGTAAGCCCGGCCGGTGCGGCCGTTGGCGTGGAACTTTCCGATACAATGCGGAAAATTTGCTTTGTGGATGATATGGAACTTTCTCCGATTGCAGGAGCATACGCAATGGCGCGCGGCGCTGACCGGATGTCTTCTTATGGCGATTTTGCGGCACTTTCGGATGTCTGCGACAAAGAAACGGCGCTTCTGCTGAAACGCGAAGTTTCCGACGGAATCATAGCGCCGGGCTATACCGACGATGCCCTTGAAATCTTGAAAAAGAAGCGCAGGGGAAGCTACAACGTAATTCAGATTTACCCGGGCTACAAACCGGAACCCGTGGAGCACAAAGATGTTTTCGGTATCACATTTGAGCAGGGACGCAATGAATCAGTCATCGACGCTTCTCTTTTGAACAATATCGTAACGAAAAATAAAAACCTTTCGGAAGACGCGAAGCGCGACCTTTTGATTTCCCTGATTACGCTGAAATATACGCAGTCCAACTCCGTCTGCTATGTAAAAGACGGCAAAACAATCGGCGTAGGCGCGGGACAGCAGTCGCGGATTCACTGCACGCGTCTTGCGGGCAATAAAGCCGACACATGGCTTCTCCGCCAGCACCCGAAGGTGATAAGCCTTCCGTTTAAGGCCGGGATTCATCGCCCAGACCGCGACAATGCCATTGACGTTTATCTTTCCGACGATTCTATGGATGTGCTGGCCGACGGCATTTGGGAGCAGTTCTTTACGAAAAAACCGGAACCGCTTACGCGCGACGAGAAGAAGGCGTGGCTTGCAGAGCAGACCGGTGTTTCCCTTGGCTCGGATGCATTTTTTCCCTTCGGCGACAACATTGAGCGCGCACATCGGTCCGGTGTTAGCTATATTGCTCAGCCAGGCGGTTCTATCCGTGATGACAATGTAATTGAAACCTGCGATAAATATGGAATGACAATGGCTTTCACCGGCCTGCGTCTGTTCCATCACTGATTTGGAAGCAGGAGGGCATAAGCTGTGAAAATACTTGTGATTGGCGGCGGCGGACGCGAGCATGCCATTGTACGCAAACTGAAAGAAAGTTCCAAAGTTACGGAATTGTACTGTGCGCCGGGCAACGGCGGCATTTCACGCGATGCGGAATGCATTCCGATTTCGGCATCGGATATTTCCGCTGTCCTGAAATTTGCCAAGGAAAAGGCAATAAACCTTGTTTTTGTGGCGCCCGATGATCCGCTTGCCGCCGGTATGGTCGACGCGCTCGAAAAAGCGGGTATCCGTGCCTTCGGCCCAACCGCGAAAGCTGCGCAGATTGAAAGCAGCAAAGTCTTTTCCAAGGGGCTCATGAAGAAATATCATATTCCCACGGCAGATTATGAAGTCTTTGACGACCCGCAGAAGGTGCTTGATTTTATCCGTTTCAAAGGAAAATACCCGGCTGTTATCAAGGCGGATGGCTTGGCACTCGGCAAGGGCGTTATCATTGCGGAAGATTATGAGCAGGCGGAAAATGCTGTCAAGACCATCATGGAAGATAAAAAGTTCGGTGCTTCCGGCAACCGTGTTGTCGTAGAGGAATTCCTTACAGGACCGGAGGTTTCCGTCCTCGCATTCACAGACGGCAAATGCGTAAAGCCGATGGTTTCTTCCAAAGACCATAAACGCGCGCTGGATGGCGACGAGGGTCTCAACACCGGCGGCATGGGAACCATCAGTCCAAACCCATATTACACGCCACTGATTGCCGAAACGTGCATGAAAACAATCTTTCTGCCCACTATCCGTGCCATGAATGCAGAGGGCAGGCCATTTAAAGGCTGCCTGTATTTTGGCCTGATGCTTACACCGGATGGCCCGAAAGTCATCGAATACAATTCCCGCTTTGGAGACCCGGAAACACAGGTTGTTCTGCCGCGGCTGAAAACCGATTTTGTGGAGATACTGGAAGCGGTGATTGACGAAAAGCTGGAGCAGCAGCCGATTGAGTGGAGCGAGGAAGCCTGTGCCTGTGTGGTGATGGCTTCGGGCGGTTATCCGCTTTCGTACCGAAAAGGCATCGAAATTACCGGCCTTGACGAAAACGGCCAGATTCCGGGCGCGGCGGTTTACCATGCCGGAACGGAATTGAAAGACGGAAAATTCTATACCAGCGGCGGCCGTGTGCTCGGCGTTACAGCGCTTGGCGCGAGTCTTCCGGAGGCGCTGAAAAAAGCTTATGCCGGGGTAGAAAAAATTCATTTTGGCGGTGCCCATTTCCGACACGACATCGGAACATGAGGCTCAAAGTAAAACAAGGTAAAAAAAGATCCTGGAGTTTAAAACTCCAGGACTTTTTTCATGCATTTCAGCCTTCTGTAAGAGCCCTTGTGAGCCAAACGTCGGCTAAATCCATTGCTCGGTAAAGGCCGTCTTTTTCGCTGGCTTTCACAATCTGCTTGCGATTGTTTACAGCCAGGTCGGTGCGCATCAGCTGAATGGTTACGCGGTCTGCCACGTCCATATCCTTTACCTTTTTCTTGCCCTTGATTGCAAGGCGGACAACATAGCGGTCTGCCATGCTTCCATAATAGAGCACATCGCCGCATCTTACGAGCGGCTTCCCTTTATAAGTTGGGAACTGCGGTTCTTTTTCAGTCGTTTTTTCCATTTGCGGTATCCTCCTGCCATAAGGGAGTTTCGCGGAGGACCGTTATTCTCCCAGATATGATTTTAACAGCACTTGCAGCAATTCATCACGGTCGATTCTGCGGATAAGACTGCGGGCGTTGTTATGCGTTGTAATGTAAGTCGGGTCTTCCGAAAGAATATACCCAACTATCTGGTTAATGGGGTTATATCCCTTTTCTTTCAGGGCATCGAAAACCGTCGTAAGAATCTTTTTAATGTTTTCCTCACGGTCATCGCCGAGCGAAAACGTCATCGTCTTATCTAGCATAGGAACACCTCCCGTAACGTTTATCATACAACAGGCACTTGTTAAATGCAAGAAATAATTTGTGAATATTGATTAAAGGCGCAGTGCAGCGCCGATTTTTTCAAGTTCCTTCATGACCTTTTTCATCGCACCGGAAACGTGTTCTTCCGTAAGGGTGCTGTCGCAGGAACGCAGGGTAACGCTGAATGCGACACTCTTTTTGCCGGACTCAATCTGTTCGCCCTTGTAGATGTCGAAGAGCTTTACATTTTCCAGCAGATTCCCTGCGCCTTTGCGGATTGCCCTTTCCAGCACATTGACTGGGATGCTGTCGTCACACACGAGGGCAAGGTCACGCGAAACAGCCGGGAATTTTGGCAGCGGGGTATACGTTTTTTCCAGCTGTGTATGGCGGAATAAGGTGTCCATGTCCAGTGTGAAGCTGTAAACGCGGCAGTCCATGCCGTAGTTCGCAACAACTTTGGGGTGAATCTCGCCGATTATGCCCAATTCATCTTCACCGATGGTCAATTTTCCGCAGCGGCCGGGGTGGTAGCTGTATTCCTGTGCGGATTCAATTTCCCAGTCTGTAATGCCAAGGCGTTCCAGAAGCCCTTCTACCATTCCTTTTGCCGTGAAGAAATCTGTGCCTTCTCCGTAAAACCCGCAGACAAGCTTTGCTTTTTCTTCCGGAAGTTTTGTGCTGTCTTCATTCGGCAGATAAACGGTAGCCAGTTCGTACAGGCAGGCACAGCCATTGCGGTTGTTGTAGTTGCGGGCCAGCACTTCCATCATAGAGGGGAGCGCTGTGGTGCGCATAATGGATGTGTCTTCACCGAGCGGGTTCGAAATGACGACCGATTTGCGCAGCGGAGAATTTGCCGGCATCAAAATTTTGTCATAATATTTTGGGCTGATAAATGAGTATGTCATTACCTGGCTGGCACCGAGCGCAAGCATCATAGCGCCAACCTTTTTGTCGAACTTCTGGCGTACGGTGTATTTGCCCTGTGCGCCGCCGCTAAGAGATGTTCCCGGTATTTTATCATACCCATAAAAGCGTGCGATTTCCTCGGCAATGTCCGCTTTATGCACAAGATCGGGGCGGAAGGTCGGAACAAGAATCTCGTCACCGTCAAAATCGCAGTCCAGTTTTTTCAGAATTGCCTTCATCTCATCGGTGGTAAGGGAAATATCGAGGAAGCGGTTAATCCATTCAGTTTCCAAACGAATCCTGCGGCGGCCTTCTTTGTAGTTCTTTACAACAATGGGTTCGTCGGTCACGTCGCCGGCATCCAGCATTTCAACTAGTTCACAGGCGCGGTCAAGCGCAGGCAGACAATTGTTCGGGTCAAGTCCTTTTTCGTACAGGCCGGAAGCTTCGGTGCGCATACCAAGGCGGCGGGCCGTTTTGCGGATGGAAGGCCCGCTGAAGCAGGCAGATTCAAACACAATGGTCTTTGTTCCGCTTACAATTTCGCTGTTGGCACCGCCCATGACGCCTGCCGCGGCAACTGCTTTTTCTGTGTCGGCAATAACAAGGTCGTTTTCGGTCAGCACATGGTCTGTGCCGTCCAGCGTTTTCAGCGTTTCGCCTTCCGCCGCGCGGCGTACACAGATTTTATGGCCTGCAAGGGCGCTGTAGTCGAAAGAATGCATCGGCTGGCCGTATTCCAGCATCACATAGTTTGTGATGTCAACAATATTATTAATGGGGCGTACGCCCATGGTACGGAGCCGTTCGCGCATCCAGCGCGGGGAAGGCTTTACGCGTACGTTCTTTACGACGCGTGCGGAGTACAGGGAGCAAAGGTCCGGTGCTTTTACTTCAACGCTGAGCAAATCGGCACAGGAGCCGTGCCCGCCTTTTACGACCGGTGTGTGCAGTTTGAGCGGCTTATTGAAGGTTGCCGCCGCCTCACGCGCCAAGCCAATCATGGAAAAGCAGTCCGGCCGGTTGTTGGTAATTTCAAATTCAACCTTCATGTCGTTGAAGCCAAGTGCGTCGCAGATTGGTTCGCCAAGATGAATGTTTTCTTCCTGCAGTACAAAAATACCGTCTTCAATGGCATAGGGGAAGTCGTGCTTTGTAAGCCCAAGCTCGCCAAGGGAGCAGAGCATACCGTTGCTTTCCAGGCCGCGCAGCTTGCCTTTTTTGATTTTCTTGCCGCCCGGCAGCGTAGAATTGTGCAGCGCAACCGGAACAATATCGCCAACTTTCAGGTTCTGCGCGCCGGTGATAATCTGCAGCGGCTCACCGGAACCCACGTCAGTCTTCGTTATCCACAGATGGTTGGAGTCCGGGTGCTTTTCCAGTGAAAGAATTTTGCCAACAACTACGTTGGTAATCTCTTCGCCTTCCCGGCCCCAGCATTCCACTTTGGAACCGCTCATCGTCATAGCCTCGGTAAAATCGCGGATCGGCATTTCGTCGAGCGGAACAAATTCTTTCAGCCATCTCATCGAAAGATTCATTATAACCGCACCTCCTTAAAACTGGTTCAAGAACCGGACGTCATTTTCATAGAACAGACGCATATCGTCTATGCTGTACTTGCGCATTACAAGGCGTTCAAGCCCCATGCCGAATGCGAAGCCGCTGTAGACTTCCGGGTCTATGCCGCAGTTGGAAAGCACCTTCGGGTGAACCATACCGCAGCCGAGAATTTCTATCCAGCCTTCGCCTTTGCACAGGCGGCATCCCTTGCCGTGGCAGTTAAAGCACTGCACGTCAACTTCGGCGGAAGGCTCCGTGAACGGGAAATGGTGAGGGCGAAAACGAACAACGGAGTCTTCGCCGTACATACGCTTAATAATTGTTTCCAGTGTGCCTTTCAGGTTGGCAAACGTAATGCCTTTGTCAACAACAAGACCTTCAATCTGGTGGAAAAGCGGCGAATGTGTTGCGTCTACTTCGTCGGAACGGTAAACGCGGCCGGGGGAGATGATACGGATTGGCGGTTTCTGCTTTTCCATAACACGCACCTGCACAGGGGAAGTCTGTGTGCGCAGAAGCACCTTGTCGTTAATATAGAAAGTGTCCTGCGTGTCGCGCGCAGGGTGGTCTTTCGGGATATTCAGCGCCTCAAAGTTGTAGTAGTCATATTCCACTTCCGGCCCGCTTACAATGTCGAAACCGAGGCCGACAAAAATTTCTTTAATTTCGTCCAGCTCAATACTCAGAGGATGCTTATGGCCGAGCATCCGGTGCTTACCGGGCATAGTGACGTCAATTTTTTCTTTTTGCAGCCTCTTGGCAGTTTCGGTTTCGTGCAGTTCCGCCGCGCGGGAACTCAGTTCAGTGTTGATGCGCTCGCGGATTTGGTTTGCCAACTGGCCAATAGCCGGGCGTTCTTCAGCAGAAAGCTTGCCCATCTGCTTCAAAATAGCCGTCAGTTCGCCTTTCTTGCCGAGGTAGCGGATGCGCAGGTCTTCCAAGGCCTGCTTATCGTTTGCATTATGCAGCTCGTGTTCCGCTTTTTCACGAATTGCTTCCAGCTTTTCTTTCATACAGTTTCCTTCCTTTCGGGTGCGTACGGAAACAAAAATGCCCTCGTCCCAAAAGGGACGAAGGCATAGTCTTCGCGGTACCACCCTAAAATTTACTCCTGCTGCCGGTAACGTGGCAAACCGTCGCGGCCTAATTGTTTCGTTCAGCCGTGCCGCTCCGAAAGGAACTTCACCGTTCCCAGCCCGCGGTGTGCTCTCAGCCAACGGCACACACTCTCTGCTGCAGGTACGAAAAACGGTTACTTCTTTCATCTTTGCGTTTTGTGGTCATGTAAAATTACTTCATACTATAGCATGCTTCCCATTAAATTGCAAGGAATTCTTCCAAAGGGAAAAAGACAATTTAGAATTGTAAAATTTGGGTTCATATGATACAATAATCGTGAAGATAAATATAAATTGAATACTGTGGAGGAACGTAACAGCATTATGACGGATATATTTGTAGAACAGATTGTTAAGAAAAAAATGGGGCCAAAGGATGTTTGTATCATTTGCCTGACGATATTGGTCGGCCTCACGCTCATTACGCTGTCTATGGCGGTTCAGTGGCTGTTCCTTTTTGTACCGATGATTCTTATTGGCGTCTGTGTTGGTGGGTATTATCTCATTACTTCCCGCAGCCTGGAGTTTGAGTACAGCGTTACGAACGGCGATGTTACCATAGATAAGATTATTAACCGCCGCCGCCGCAAGCGCGTAATCTCGGTGGATGCGCATACGATTGAAGATATGGGTAAATTCAGGCCTGAAATTGTGAAGCAGAAGGGTAGCTATAAACCTTATTTTGCTTCCGAATATGACAGCGGCGAGGGCAGTTGGTACTTCTGCGCACACAGCCAAAAAGAGGGAAATGTACTTGTCGTTTTTAACCCGGAAGAAAAAGTTCTGCACGCAATGAAACCATTTATACCGAGGCAGGTGGCATTTGTTGCTTTCGATAGGCACTGATCTCGTTGAGGTTGAAAGAATACGAAAATCTATGGGAAATCCGCGCTTCTGCAGCCGGGTATTTGGCACTGCCGAGTACAGCCGGTTGACACAGCGTGGATTTCCTGCTGAAAGCGCCGCTGCAGCTTTCTGTGCGAAAGAGGCTTTTTCAAAAGCCATAGGCACTGGGCTGGGGCCTTTTCGGCTGAAAGAAGTGCAGCTTCTCCATGACAAAGCCGGAAAACCGTATCTGGCGCTTTCCGGAAAAGCTCTGCGCCTTGCGCACGGTTCGCAGTTCAGCGTGAGCGTAACTCATACGGAAGAATATGCTTCCGCCGTAGTGCTGCGGCAGGATACTGCGGAAGAAATTCCGGAATCGGAAGGGCTGCACATTTTGTGCTCTATGCTGAAACCGCGTGCAGCCGAAAGCAACAAGGGTGACTACGGCCGCCTGCTGTGCGTCTGCGGAAGCGAGGGCATGGCTGGTGCGGCCGCCATGAGCATCAATGCTGCTCTGCGCTGCGGCGCCGGAATTGTGGAAGCCGCGCTTCCGCGTTCCATTTATCCTATTGTCGCTTCCCGTTTGGCAGAACCAGTGTTTACACTGCTGCATCCGCAGGTGGATGGTTCCGCTTCGCCGGAAGATACAACGGCTGTTTCACAGGCTCTCCAGCGTGCGAGTGCCATACTGGTTGGGTGCGGCCTTGGCCGCAGTGCTGCCGCACATTCGGAAACAGCGCAAATTCTGCGGGAAGCCGCGGTACCGGTTGTACTGGATGCGGACGGCATAAACATTGCCGCCGAGCATATAGATATACTGCATACCTGCAGTGCGCCGCTGATTCTAACTCCGCACCCGGGCGAGATGGCACGTCTGCTGAATACAACGGTGAAAGACGTACAAGAGCACCGGGAAGAAACTGCCCGCCGCTTTGCGGAGGAGCAACATGCCATACTAGTGCTGAAAGGTGCCGGAACGCTTGTCGCATCGCCGGATGGAAGGCTTTACCGCAACACAACGGGAAACCCCGGTATGGCGAAAGGCGGAAGCGGCGACGTTTTGGCCGGAATGATTGCTTCATTTACGGCGCAGGGCATTGACCCGTACTTTGCGGCCGCTGGTGCGGTCTATCTGCATGGCCTCGCAGGCGACCGCTGTGCGGCTGTGTATTCGCAGAGCGCCATGCTTCCTACAGACCTTGTGGGTATGCTTCCGGAGATTTTTCGGGAAATCGGGCGGTAGTTTTTTGCTTCCGCCTTTTGCGGAGGCGGCTGATGCGCCGGATAATCCTTTTTCTACTGGCTGTCTGTGTTTTGCTTCTGTCTGGATGCTCTTCCGGTACAAAACCGGTTGCGGCAAAAGATATTGATTTTGTGTTTTCCTGCAAAGCGGATGTTACCGCTTCAGCAGGAAACTATTTGTGTGCCGTAAGCCGTGCGGGCCGTTCGGATGCCTCTGTCGAAATTCTTACCGGCGCAGGCAGCGGAATGAAGTGGTGCTGGAACGGCAGCAGTTTCTGCCAAACGTATCGCAGCCTGACGGCGGAAAGCGGGGCTTGTACACTGCCCAAAAGCTCATTCGCATCCATCCTCGTCCGCGTGTTGGACTGTGCGGAAACTCCGGGTGCGCTGCAGGATTTGGGTGAGGGTTCTTTTTCAGGCCGTTTGGAAGACTGTACTTTTACCTTGGCTGCAGACGGGCGGAACGATAAAATACAATCCATTTCTGTGCCGGACTGGGGCCTGAAATTTCAGTTTCATGACTATAGTGAGCCTGTGCTGAAGACCGAAATTCCTTTCAACCATTAGCAATTTTTTGACTTATCTTACTCTAATTAAACTGCGCCGTTAACCCGGTTTCATCCGGATTTACGGCGCAGTTTCTTTTTCATACGCAATGATTTTCTGTCAAACCAGCGCGTTCCTTAATATTATAAAGCAGGGTTCTGCATTGAATATTTTTTATTCCAGTTGTCAAGAATACAGGCAGAAACCTCATTTTACCAGAAGAAATCGGAGCGTGAAAAGAATGATCGTTCACAGAGGCGACATTTATTATGCGGATCTCAGTCCTGTCGTAGGTTCCGAACAGGGAGGTATCCGCCCGGTCCTTATCGTACAGAATGACGTTGGGAACCGGTTTAGTCCAACCGTGATTGCGGCGGCAATCACAAGCCAAAAAACGAAGGCCAACCTGCCCACGCATATTATGCTGAATGCGCAGACTACCGGTCTTACGAAAGATTCCATCGTCCTGCTGGAGCAGGTGCGTACCCTCGACAAACATCGCCTGAAGGAGCGTATGGGGCGGCTGAACCCGCAGTCCATGAATCAAGTTGATGAGGCGCTTTCAGTCAGCTTTGGCCTTGGCGAGCGGAGCAAAATGCGGGAGGCTACATAGGCTGCTGCTTTGCTGTAGCACTTCCCATTCTGTCCACAAGACAAGGCATGAATTAAAAAATAAAGGAGAGATTCTGTGATGCAGATTACCGAAAAAGAACTGTCAGCCATTGAAGACCAACTGGCGGTGGAAGAAACTCTTATCACCAAAATGAAGGCGTACTCACAGATGTGTACCGACCAGGATTTGAAGCAAAAATGCGATGCCATTGCTCAGAAGCATCAGGGCCATTTCGATCGGCTGATGAGCTATATTGGCTGAAGTGGAGGGAAAATATGAATTTTTCACAGATGAACGGAAATCAGCCTGGAAGCACAATCCCGGAAAAGGACCTGATAAACGATGTACTGAACTCCCAGAAATTCGCAACGGAAACTTACAATTCGTTTGCTAATGAATGTGCAACGCCGAATGTGCGGGACGGTTTCCTTTATATTCTTGGAGAAGAACACCAAATTCAGTCGGAAGTGTTCGATTTGATGAAACAGCGCGGCTGGTACCCTGCACCGGCGGCAGACCAGCAGAAAGTCGAGCAGGCAAAACAGAAATTTCAAGGCGAAAAAGCAAAATGCTGAAACGAGCCGGGCCACATAAAATGCGGCCCGGCTTTGCGCTTCTTCGGCCTATTTATTGCAGCTGCCGAGGATATAGTAATGAACGCTGCAC
>JAEZFF010000010.1 GCA_023417635.1 Bacillota bacterium
AAACAGAAATTTCAAGGCGAAAAAGCAAAATGCTGAAACGAGCCGGGCCACATAAAATGCGGCCCGGCTTTGCGCTTCTTCGGCCTATTTATTGCAGCTGCCGAGGATATAGTAATGAACGCTGCACCATTTTATGCTTATCCATATACATCACAAATAAGAACTAATTTTCCATAAAGGCTGCACTTTTGTCAAAAAACATTACAGTTGAATAAAAAGCCCCAAAATGATACAATAAAAAATTATGGGGCAGGTGAAGCAGTTGAGCATGAAAAAATGGCATATTTTACCGTTTGACCGCACAGCAGCCGGACAATTCGCAGTGGAAGCAGGGATTCCACCGCTTCTTGCAGTATTGCTGCAGACGCGTGGAATTTTCCATCCGCAGCAGGCGGAAGCAGTACTTTCCGAAAGCACGGAGTTTTCCGATCCTTTTCTGATGCCGGATATGAAAAAGGCGACGGATCGTATTAGCCGTGCGCTTGACAGCTTTGAAAAAATCGCTGTTTACGGGGACTATGATGCCGACGGGATAACGGCTTCAGCCATGATGTATTCCTATTTGGAATCCTGCGGGGGAAACGTCATTTACTATATTCCTGACCGCGAGCGCGAGGGCTACGGCCTAAACAGGAATGCAGTGGATGCGCTTCACGCCCAGGATGTTCAGCTGATTCTTACGGTAGACAACGGAATTTCGTCTATCTCGGAAGTCGATTATGCAAACAGCCTTGGCATGGATACGGTCATCACCGACCACCACCGGCCGGGAGCCGAACTTCCGAAGGCTGCTGCGGTTGTAGATGCCTGGCGGAAAGACAGTACCTGTCCATACCGTGATTATTCCGGTGCCGGGGTTGTGTTCAAACTTTTGACTGCGCTGGAAGGGCCGGAGCTTGGCATTGAGCCACTGCTTGACAATTATGCCGACCTTGCGGCCATTGGAACCATCGGCGACGTTGTGCCGCTTACAGGCGAGAACCGGATGCTTGTGCAGGCTGGGTTAAAGCACATTTCCCGCACCGACCGTGCCGGGCTGAAAGCCCTGCTGGAGCAGTCCGGCATGGAAGGTCAGACTCTTACGGCAACAAGGGTCGCTTTTACCATTGTGCCGCGGATTAACGCGACCGGCCGTATGGGCTCGGCAGACTGTGCCGTCCGTTTGTTGACGACGGACGAACCGGATGAAGCCGGAAGCCTTGCCGCCGAAGTCTGCGAAGCGAATGGAACCCGCCGAAGTGTAGAAAGCAAAGTCCTTGCGGAAGCAATGAAAATGCTTTCTGAAAACCCTTCTCTGCAGCTTGACCGCGTGATTGTTGTAGCGGGCGAAGGATGGCACCACGGAGTCATTGGCATTGTTGCTGCACAGATAACTGAAAAATTTGGAAAGCCTTGTATTGTTTTCTCCTATTCCGGGGATGACGCACGGGGCTCCGGAAGAAGCATTGAAGGCTTTTCGCTTTTTGATGCTGTGAGTTCCTGCAAAGATTTACTGATACGTTTTGGCGGCCACCCTATGGCGGCTGGGATGTCACTTCGCACTGAAAATATTGAAAAATTCCGAAAGCAAATTAACCAATATGCGGCGTCATTGCCGCAGCCGATGCCCGTGCCGGTGCTTCAGATTGACTGCGTTTTGAAGCCGGAGAAACTTTCTGTCACAATTCCGCAGAGCCTGCAGGCTTTGGAGCCCTATGGAACGGGTAACCCGTTCCCGGTTTTTGGGTTGATGGATATGACGATTGACGATATTACCCCTGTTGGCGGGGGGAAGCACCTGCGCATCACTGCAAAGCATGGAAACGCTTCCGTTCAGTGCATGAAATTCGGCACGACGCTCGAAGAATTTCCGTACCGCGTCGGCGACCATACCGACCTAGCCGTAACGCTGGAAGAGCGTACTTTTAACGGTCGGGAAACGCTTTCCACTGTAATCCGTGAAATGCGTCTTGCCGGGCAGGATGAAGAGGCGCTTTTCAGCGGGCGCGCACTGTACGAGAGATTTCGGCGCGGGGAAGTGCTGAGCGAAGAAGAGAACCGGCAGCTTCTTCCGAACCGGAACGACTGTGCGGCGGTTTACCGGGCACTGCGTTCGGCAGAAAACTGCGGCGGAACGGAAGAAGATTTTTACTGCCGCCTTCCGCACGGCATGGGGTTTGAAAAGTTCCTTGTAATTTTGGACGTTTTTTCCGAGCGGGGTCTGATTTCCCGCGCAAAGAACAATGTGGGATGCCGCATTCAGATCCTTCCGCCAAAAGGGAAGGTCCGCCTGGAAGATTCCCCTGTTCTTGCACCTTTCCATCATTCTGAAGAAGTCGGTGATGAGCATGGCGTGGCCTCTGCAGACATTTGACGATTTAGCTGCCCTGATAAAGGCAAGCGAGCATGAGTACGACATCCATGTAATTGAAAAGGCTTACCATGTTGCCGAGAAATCACATGCAGGGCAAAAGCGCCTTTCCGGCGCACCTTACATTTCTCACCCGGTGGCGGTTGCCTGCATCCTGGTGGAGCTTGGCATGGACACCGGTTCGGTTGCTGCCGGCCTTCTGCACGACGTAGTGGAGGACACCCCCGTTACGCTTGACGAGCTGCGCAAAGAATTTGGCAGTGAGATTGCCAGCCTGACCGACGGCGTTACCAAACTTGGGCGCATCCCGTACTCTTCACGCGAAGTGCAGCAGGCGGAAAATCTTCGCAAAATGCTCATTGCCATGAACGAGGATATCCGGGTTATTATTATCAAGTTGGCGGACCGTCTGCACAATATGCGCACCTGCGAATATTGGGAACCGCAGAAGCAGCGCGACAAAGCCCTTGAAAATATGGAGGTTTATGCGCCGATTGCCCATCGCCTCGGAATCCGTGCAGTGAAGGAAGAGCTGGAAGACCTTTCCCTGCGCGTGCTGGACCCGGCTGCTTACCGCGAAATTGAGGATGGCCTGGAACTTCGCGCAGGCGAGCGGAAAAATTTTATTGAGCTGACGAAAAAGCGGATTCGTGACCGCGTTGCCGCCAGTATTCCGAATGTGTATCTGGAAGGGCGCGTAAAAAGCATTTACGGCATCTACCGCAAGATGTTCATTTACGGGCGCTCTATGGATGAAATTTATGACATCTACGCTGTGCGCGTGATTGTTGACACAGTCAATGACTGCTATAACGTGCTTGGCATTGTGCATGATATGTTCCAGCCGCTGCCAAATCGGTTTAAAGACTATATCTCAACGCCGAAGCCCAACATGTATCAGTCGCTGCATACCACGGTTATCGGCAAAGAAGGAATTCCCTTTGAAGTGCAGATACGCACTTGGGAAATGCACCATACGGCAGAGTACGGCATTGCCGCACACTGGAAATATAAGCTTGGCATGAGCAGCAAGGAAGACTCTTTTGAAAAGCGCCTTTCCTGGATTCGCCAGATGCTAGACAACGAAAAAGACAGCGAAGACGCGACCGACCTTGTGCGTATGATTAAGTCGGACCTTGTGCCGGAAGACGTTTTTGTCTTTACGCCGCGCGGTGATGTGATAAACTTGCCTGCTGGCGCTACCGTTATAGATTTTGCCTATGCCATTCACAGTGCTGTCGGCAACCGCATGATTGGCGCGAAAGTAGACAAGCGCATTGTTCCGCTTGACTATAAAGTCAAAACGGGTGAAATCGTCGAAGTCCTCACTTCCAAAGAAGCACACGGCCCAAGCCGCGATTGGCTGAAGATTGTAAAGACGAGCGAGGCACGCAATAAAATCCGCACCTGGTTCAAGCACGAAAAACGCGACGAAAACATCGTGCAGGGAAAAGAAGAGCTGGAGCGGGAACTTCGGCACAACAACATTGAAGTTTCCGAGGAAGAGCTGAACGGCATTCTGCAAAAGATGGCTCTGCACAGCAACTGCAGCACGGTGGACGACATGTATGCAGCCATTGGCTACGGCGGCATTTCACTTTGGAAAATCGTGCCGAAAATTAAGGAAGCATGGCAGAAGCAGCACGCCGCCGTACCGCCTGTAATCCCGCAGACTCCGGAAAAGCAGCAGGCGAACCGCAAAAGCCCGGTAGGAGTGACTGTAGATGGAATGGACAACTGCCTGATCAAGTTTTCCCGCTGCTGCAATCCTCTGCCAGGTGACGACATCATTGGCTTCATTACGCGCGGCTTCGGTGTTTCCATTCACAAGCGGGGATGCTCCAATGTTCCGCAGGACCTCAGCACAGCCGCCGAGCCGGAGCGCTGGGTAAAAGTCCACTGGGAAGGCGATGCCCGCGAAGAATTCAAAACAACGCTTGAAATTGTTGCGGAAGACCGTTCCGGTCTGCTGGCGGATATTACCCAGCAGCTTTTCAATATGCGGCTGTTCATTCATTCCCTGAATTCCCGTGAAACAAAGGACGGCAGCGCGCTCATTGCAGCCACCATTTCCGTCAGCAACATTGAGCAGCTCAAAACCATTATGACACGGCTTTCAAAAATCGGCGGCGTGATTTCTATTCGCCGCACTTAACTTAAATCGACCGGCAAAAGGAGGTTATCCCTGTTGCAGATTACGACGATCCCGGGCGGCCCTCTGCCGACCAACTGCTACCTGCTGAAAGATGAAAAAACCGGCGCTTCCGCCATTGTAGACCCCGGTTTTGAAAGCGATGAGCTTTCGGATTTGGTGAAAAAGGACGGCCATGTGCAGAAGATTCTGCTGACGCACGGTCACTTTGACCATATTTCCGGTGTACAGCGGCTTCAAAAGGAAACCGGTGCAAAAATATACATGGACATGGACGAACTGATGTTTGTACATGACACTACTTTAAACCTTGCGCCCATGTTTTACAGTGACGGCGTCAAGCCTTTTCGAGTGGATGTTCCGTTAAGCGAAGGCGACATCGTCGAGCTTGGCAGCCTGAAAGTCCAAGTGCTTCACACGCCGGGGCACACTTCCGGCGGATGCTGCTATCTTGTTGAAGACGTGATTTTTTCCGGCGATACTCTGATGAAGCTTAGCTTTGGCCGTACGGATTTCCCAACGGGAAACAGTACGCAGATGATTGATTCCCTGCGAAAACTGGCGGCGCTGAAAGGCGACTACCGGGTTTTCCCGGGGCACGGTTCGCCTACGACGCTGGAGTATGAACGGCGCTATAACTCTTATATGGGGATATGATAGCATGACGCTTTTGATCGATGGCCATTCGTTCCATTACGAGATGGAAAATCTGTGCCGTATCTTTTACCCGCACAGTAAAATAAATATTGTGACTGTAGAGCCTTCGGAAGAGGAGCAGCCTGCCGCTGATGGCGTAACAGCCTATACGGGCCTCAAAAAGCGGGAAGATGGCAGCTTCCTGCTTGCGGTTCGGCTGAAAACTGAGTCGGCGGAAAAAAGCAGCGGAAAACTCATTCCGGCCGGAACGCCGGAAGATGAAATTCAGCGCCGCATGGCGGTTACGCTCTGGCAAATGCTTTCGGATGCCCTTGGCTACCGGCCGAAGTGGGGAATCCTAACGGGTGTGCGGCCCATCAAACTTTATGGAAGGCTTGCGGCTAAAAGCGGCGAAGAAGCCGCTTCCCAGTATTTTCGCGAAAAGCTGTATGTTGCCCCTGAGAAGGCGGAACTTGCCCGCATCACCTGGGCAAACCAGAAAGAGATTCTTTCCCTTTCCCGCCCAGATTCGTTCAGCCTGTATGCAGCCATACCGTTTTGCCCAACGCGGTGCGCGTACTGTTCGTTTGTTTCCTCTTCCGTGGAAAAGGCTTTTCGCCTGGTTCCACAGTATGTGGAGCTTCTGTGTGATGAACTGCGCCGCACCGCACAGCTTGTAAAAGACCTGCATCTGCGGATGCAGTCGGCTTACATTGGCGGGGGAACACCCACAGTCCTTTCCGCAGACCAGCTTTCGCAAATCATCCGTACCATCCGTGAAAATTTTGATTTTTCAGACTGCAGAGAGTTCACAGTGGAAGCCGGCCGCCCAGACACAGTTACGGAGGAAAAACTTGCGGCACTCAGGGCCGGCGGGGTAACGCGCATTAGTATTAACCCGCAGACCCTGAACGACGAGGTCTTGCAGGCCATTGGGCGGAAACATACGACGGCGCAGACTCTGGCGGCTTTTGAGCTTGCGCGAAGCTGCGGGTTCCAGAATATCAATATGGACTTAATTGCCGGTCTGCCGAAAGACAGCCCAGAAAGCTTTCAGCGGACGCTGGACGGAATCCTGAAGCTTTCACCGGAGAGCATTACCGTTCATACCCTGGCCTTAAAACGTGCGGCACGCCTGAACCATGAAGGAGACGTACCCTTTACCGGGGCAGATACCGCCGAGCAGATGATTTCAGCAGCGGATTCCCAACTGCCGCAGCACGGCTACCATCCGTATTATCTTTACCGGCAGAGCCGCATGGTTGGAAATCTGGAAAACACGGGTTGGGCAAAGCCGGGTCTTGAAAGCCTGTATAACGTGCTGATTATGGAGGAATGCCAATCCATCCTTGCCTGCGGGGCCGGTGCTGTTACCAAGCTGAAAGACCCTTATTCCAGCCGCATCGAGCGTGTTTTTAATTTTAAGTATCCTTACGAATATATCAGTCGTTACCAGGAAATGGTGCTTCGGAAAGATAAGGTGAAAAAGTTTTATGAGAACATTAACGGGTGAGTATGTTGCATACCGCAACAGCGTGGAGGCAATCAACCGCGCTGTGGAAACGGACGCTGCTGCTTTTGTACAGAAAGTGGAACAGGAATACCACAGAAATGTTATGAATATCGCGAAAAAAATCGCTTCCGAAAGCCCCATGTGCAAACTTGTTATGCTTGCGGGGCCATCCAGCAGCGGAAAGACCACAACGGCCCATTTGCTGAAAAAAG
>JAEZFF010000011.1 GCA_023417635.1 Bacillota bacterium
ATTCAAAAGCGTTCCAGCGAAGTGTGGAACGTGCTTGGAGCAGTTAAAACAGAATTCAATACATTTGCAGATGTTTTGTCAGCGGCCCAGAAGAGGATTGAACAAACAGGTGCGGAGCTGGACAAGCTTGTCGGAGTGCGCACAAGAAAAATAAACAGCAAATTAAGGGAAGTTTCTGCCCTGCCGCCAACAGAATCAAAAGAGTTGCTTGACACAGCTGCCGACGTGGAGGAATGACTTTGCTTCTTGGCATCAGGCTGCATCACGCTTCCCCTTATAAAAGCAGGAACCGGCGCGTAATCGCACCGGTTCCTGCTTTTGCTGTTAAAAAATCTTTGGCACTGTTCCAAAGGGCCGGAAAAAGAGTGGCAATTACATGGATTCAAGAATTGCATCCGCCAATTTTTCTAATTCTGGCTCTTCCTCTTCCTTAAGCGAAGAAGCCATGCTGAGCCGTTCATTCAGCACAGTCATATTCTTCAGTTCATCGTTCATAAACTTCGCCATTAAATCGCCGGATTTACATGCCCAGGAACCGTTCTCTATGATTGCGACTGTACGGTTTTGAACATTCAAGGCTTTCATATCCATCAAAAAGTCAAGCATTGCAGGGTATATGCCAAGATTGTAGGTTACAGAGGCCAACACAAGATGGCTGTATTTAAAAGTTTCTGAAATCAGCTGAGAAACATGAGCAGTGGACACATCATACAGGGCAATATTGGTCTGGCCCTTTTCGCAGAGCTTTGCAGCAAGCGCCTGTGCGGCAGACTCCGTATTGCCATACATGGAAGCATAAACCATCAGGACGCCCTTTTCTTCCGGTATGTAGCGGCTCCATGTGTCGTATTTCTTGATAAAATACATGAAATCCTTACGCCAGACGGGACCGTGCAGCGGGCATATGAATTTGATTTTGTCTAAAATACTTCCGGCCTTTTTCAGTAAAAGCTGAATATGAGGGCCATACTTCCCAACGATATTAGTCAGATAGCGCCGGGCGTCATCAAGCCAATCCCGGTCGAAATTGACTTCATCCGCAAACAGTTTGCCATCCAGCGCGCCAAAAGTCCCGAATGCATCCGCGGAAAACAGCGCCCCATTCGTAACGTCGAAAGTCACCATTGTTTCCGGCCAATGTACCATCGGTGCAAAGACAAAAGTTACCGTATGCTTTCCAAAGCAGAAGGTGCCGCCTTCTTTTACTTCAATTAAATCATGCGTATCCACATGAAAGCCAAATTGCCGCATCAGCATAAAAGCTTTTTCATTGCTGATAATTTTTACCTGAGGCCAGTGCATCAGAATCTCTTCTATGCAGGCAGCATGGTCCGGTTCCAAATGATTGATAACAAGGTAATCCAGGGGCCGTCCATTCAGTACATGATTCACATTTTCCAGTAATTGACGGCAGGCAGACCAGTCTACCGTATCGAACAAGACAGTTTTTTCATCCAGCAGAAGATACGAGTTGTAGGTAACACCCCGCGGAATTGGATAAACGTTTTCAAACAAGGCCAGCCGGTGGTCATTTGCACCAACCCAATACAGATCCTCCGTCACATTTCTTACACAGTACATAAAATTGCCCTCCTTCTGGCATCATGCCTGAATAAAATTTTCCTTCTCTTCGGCACACTCAGGGCAGACCCAATCGTCCGGCAGATCTTTGAACAGAGTGCCCGGTTTTATCTCACTGCTCTCATCACCCAGTTCCGGCACATACTCATAGCCGCATCCATTGCACACATAGCGGGGGCCAATCGGTTCCGGCTTTGGCATAACGGGCCGCTTGATTTTCACCATAGGCGGAGCGGGCTGCTTCTTGCCAGTACCCAATGCGGAAGTCAGCAGAGGAACAATTTCGCACAAGTCACCCACAATGCCATAGTCGCAGTTTTTAAAGATTGGGGCATTTGCATTTTTATTAATTGCCACAATTGTGGAAGCATCTTTAATCCCTTTTAGATGCTGATTAGCGCCGGAAATGCCGCAGGCAATATAAAGGTTCCCGGTAAACTTCTGACCTGACATCCCTACATAACGGTTCAAAGGCAAATATTTCAGAGTTTCTGCAACCGGGCGCGAAGAGCCAAGCGCAGCCCCTGCGGCTTTCGCCAAGTTTTCAATGAGTTTCATATTTGCCTGTTCCCCCACGCCTTTTCCAGCGGAAACGACTCGTTCCGCAAGAGCGATTGGCGTGTCCAGAGCTATTCCAACGGTAAAGTCGTAACCATCTTTCCGGAGTGCGTCAACTAATGCCGCCACCTGCGTTTTGGCGTCACCGTCGCGGAAAATGATTTTCTTTCGAATCCCGGTAATCGGCGCTGGTTTACGGAAGCTGCCCGAAGAACCGCCAGCCTCTTTGGGCGCTTTGCCCAAAATCTGGGAAGCAATTACCACGCGCTGTATTTCATTGGTTCCTTCGTAAATTGTTGTAATCTTCGCGTCACGGTACATCCGTTCCACGTCCATACCTTTCAAATACCCGGTTCCGCCAAAAATCTGCAGCGCATCATTCGTGACTTCCAAAGCAGAATCGGAAGCATACTGTTTTGCCATGGCAGATTCCATGATGTATGGCTCATGATTTTCCTTTAATTCCGCTGCTGAATAGACTAGAAAACGCGATGTGCGCACTTTTGTGGCCATATCTGCAATTTTAAAGGAAATTGCCTGCTGAAACCCAATGGGCTTTCCAAACTGAACCCGCTCTTTTGCATAGTCTACTGCCTGGTCAAGCGCTCCCTGCGCAATACCAAGAGCCTGCGCGGCAATGCCAATCCGGCCTCCATTCAGCGTCTGCATGGCAATTTTGAAACCGGCGCCTTCCTTGCCAAGAAGATTCTCTTTTGGCACTTTAACGTTGTTAAAAATCAGCTCGGCTGTGGAAGATGAACGAATTCCCATCTTGTCATAATGGTCTCCAAACTCAAAACCTTTCCAGCCTTTTTCCACAATAAAAGCGGAAATGCCATGTGTTCCAATGTCTGGCGTGGTAACGGCGAAAATTACATAAATATCCGCCACAGGAGCGTTCGTTATAAAGATTTTACCGCCGTTCAGCAGATAATAATCGCCTTTGTCCACAGCGGTTGTTTCGGTGCCTCCGGCATCTGAGCCCGCATTTGTTTCAGTCAGCCCAAATGCCCCCAGCTTTTCGCCTTTGCACAGAGGAACCAGGTACTTTTTCTTTTGTGCTTCTGTTCCAAAGGCAAAAATCGGCCAAGTGCCTAATGACGTATGAGCCGATAAAATTGTACCGGTCCCACCGTCTACCCTGGACAATTCCTCCACGGCAATCGTGTACCGAATTGCATCCAACCCCAACCCGCCATATTCTTTTGGATATGGAATTCCCATCAGCCCCATTTTTGCCAGGCTGGCAATGGCATCTTTAGGGAACTCATTTTCCTTGTCCCAAAGGAAAGCGGATGGCTTGACTTCCTTCTCTGCAAACTTTCGAATCTGTGAACGGAATTCTTCCTGTTGCTGAGTCGTATGAAATAACATAGAACAGCCTCCTTTTGATACTTGATAATTTTTATCCACTTTTAAAGCAAAAAAAATTTGCCTAACTGCCAAACAAAATTTCCTGCAAATTATGTGAAGCTAACTCCTGATTCAGTTTGTTCTGGATTGAGGCAAGTTCCAGATGTGCATGGCAGACCGTGTCACCGTGTGCTTTGCACCATCCGCACTGATACCCGGCTTTCATACAGGAGCTGACTGACGCATCATCATCCATGATTTGCACCAGCCTTAGGAAAGTAATCTGATCGAGTTCAGCAGCTAAGCTGCAGCCCCCATCCGCTCCGCGCTGGATACAGACAAGGCCCCCCTTTTGAAGCTTTTTCAGAATCTTATAGGCAAACTGCTGAGGGATTTGCTCATTTTTTGCCAGCTGCGCTGTTGTCATCCGGTTTCCACCCGACAGCGCCCGCAGAGTGCGCAAGGCATAATCTGTTTCCTTGGTAATCAACAAGCAATCCACTTTCCTTTCAATGTTCACTATAACAAATAGGATAAAATTTGTCAAGTTATTTTTTGCATCTTATCTATCTTTTTTGTATGGATGCTTATTTTTATAGAGATATTCAACATTGCTGCAATTTTGCCGTATTTCATTGCTGTAAGTGCTATAATAGAAAAATATGCGTGGCCCTGTTGTTTTTCGACCTATTCAGCAGTCCCTTTTGCATTGAAAAATTAGAATATTTAACTCATAAAATTCCAATCAGCTTGTGTCTTAGCAGATGAACCATGGGGTTTCCTATTTTAATGCGAAGGCTTGAAAATAAAAATTGGGAAAAATCAAACAATCGGCGTGCATGATGAGAATTGCAGGCTAATTGTCTATTTACATTGTTTTCTGATATTTTCCTGTAAAATATAGTTCGAGAAGGTATTTCAATAAAAACACTCCGACTACCGTCAATGTTACCCATAATGACGTCCCCATCAGGATGGTGGCATAAGCGATGCCCATGATAAACCACTGAATAATATCTCCGGCCTTCGCCTTTGCTTTGTTGCGAATCGCAGTATTCCGCTCATCGGCATATTCAATTTCACTCTGCTTCATGATTTCAGGATCCGTTTTCTCCAAGTGCTTCGCATATAATTTGGAAACGCTCATTCCAAACAGTCCAATTCCTACGCCAATGCACACGCCGCCTATACTTTTTGGAAATGCCGGAAACATCCTAAAACATAAAGCTGCGGCGAGTAAGCCGACTCCCACAAGCAATGTAATGATATAAAATGATCGCTTTTTCAACATCACTTTTCCTCCTCGTAAATAAATATTTCTTCAATGCTCCTATGAAAGAACCTGGCAATTTTAAACGCCAGGGTAATAGACGGATTGTAACGTCCTTTTTCAAGAGAACTTATCGTTTGCCTTGAAACCTGAAGGGCGTCTGCCAATTCTTCCTGCTTCATACCGTATTCCTTGCGAATGATTTCCAACCTGTTTTTCAAGGATTCACTCCTCCTAGAATGGAAAGTCAGCTTTCCTTTTTATAATACAGCCTACGGTTTAAAATGTCAAGTATACTTTCCGTTTGATGCAGAAAAAAATGCGAAAGCTTTTCGGCTGCACCCAAAAGTTCTCGCATCCTTCTGCTCATTTTCCGCTTTTCAAAAGACGCCACAATGTTGTGCGCCCAATTCCTAACCGCTTCGCCGCTCGTGACTGGTTCATATTTTCTTCGGTAAGCACACGCATTGCGACGTCAAAAACAATACCAGACAGTGGCTGCTTCAAATTAATCTGTTCGCTGCTGCTACAAACCGCCGTCAACTCTTTGCTTTTTCCTAAAAGCTGGCGAATGGTCTTTGCTGTAATCCAAGGAGAATCCGTGAGCATTGCTTCCCGGAGAATCTGTTCCAACTGCTTAATGTTGTGCGGCCAGCTGTAATTTTCCAAGATGTCGATTGCCTCCGGTTCCAGCCCCACACATTGGCTGCCGGAAATTCTGTTTTGCTGGCTGATATACAAAACAGAAAGATTTGGGATGTCATTGGCACACTCCCGCAGCGGAGGAAGGCAAATTTCTGTGCAGCCAATCTGGTCGCGCAGAATTTCATAGCGGCAGTTATCCCGTTCAATCGTGCTGCGGGAAGAGTTGCTCTCATAGGAAAAAATCAACCGGCTTTTCCGCATCCGGTTCATATGCTGCAGCCCTTCCGTCAGCTTATCAAATAAAATATCATCCAAAAGCTGAGCATCCTTAAAAAATATTGTTCCCTTCAGAGAATAGAGCGGTGACCGCTCCTCAAACAACAGGTACTCCAAATCTTTACGGGATAAAAGCGAACAGTTTACCACATAGAGTGGGAAATGGGCACGGTTGCTGTTTCGGTAAAGATGCTGGGCGCAGCGCTCTTTACCAGTTCCGGAGTTGGCAATAATGAGAATGGAAGCATCAGACTGCGCTAGCCTTGCACACTGTTTTTTCATTTGTGGATCTTCACTCCCGCAAAACGGCATATCGCTTTTATCCTCATCTAAGTAGCTGTCATAATTATAGACTTCCACACTGTCAAGCCCCGGAATGGTCTGAAAATCCAACTGGCTTTGCTCAATGAGGAACAGGTAATAAGTTGAAGAATAAATGCGGCAGTTTGCCGCTGTTATCATGAACAGGCTGTTCTGTACTTTTTTGTGGACGGTTAGTCTTTCCTCTTTTTTGAGTTCCGGAATCATTCTTCGGCAGGATGTAAAAAAAGCTTTTGACTCATCCGGGTTTGTCTGGTAAACACATTCCTCTTTTTCATTCCACACAATGATTCGTTTGTTCCAATTACGGAACAGTGCTTCCAGCAGGTCATGCTCACTCTTGATGCGGGCGTAGTATGTGCAGACCCGGACGACATCGTTATAGGCCAGATTGACACTTTCCTGACCCGAAGTCAGCAGAATTCCCTGAATTCCAAACAGTTTGGTATAGTGCACGGCGACTGTGTCGCCAATAATCAGGGTATACCCTTGTTCCTGGGCGTTCTGTACCGTTTCTTTAGCGTCTTTCCAGGAGTGAATAATAAAGATCTGGTAATCGTCATGCAGAATATCACACAGGACTTTTACGGACTTCGCAATGTTTGGGTAGGTAATGATGGCAATCTTCCCGGTGTAGTTTTCAACCAATTTCATCACATTCAGCGAGTCGAAATAAGTAATTGGAATTTCAAAAACGGGTTTTGCCGTGACCTTTTTTATTTCCAACAACGTGCCGCCACGGGAAAGGATTGCGTCAAAATCTTCACTTTCATATTGCCTTACAACGTTGGCCCCTGCTTCCAGGTCACCTACAACCGCCGTCACTTCTATGTCGTCCCTTTCGTTTGCTACACGAAGCATGGTGTCTTTCATAGATTCGTAGGGGGCTACGCCAAGAATCCGTATTTTTCGATTCATAGGGAATCCTCACTTGTTTCATAATAAAACAATAATACACTGTTTTTTGATAACTATACGCTTAAATTCCATATTGTTTCATATTAAAACATTTTTTCGCTTTTTCCTGCATTGAAATGGAACCGTAAAACATGGTAAAAAAGTTGTAGTTGATATGTAGCATAAATTATTATAACATTAGCGGCTTAATCTGTAAGTAATGTACAATTCAATGTACATTAACTATTTTCCACAAACCTGCTGAAACAGAAAGGAGAAACAGTATGAACTCAGTTATTCGTGTAAACAAGGATGACAATCTCGTAACATGCCTGCGGGAGGTAAAGAAGGGGGAAGCAGTTACACTGGACGGCCAGACCTACACAGCAAAAAGCGATATTCCAAAGTTCCACAAAATGTCCACTGCCGAAATCAAGAAAGGTGAATATTGCTATAAATATGGGCAGGTTATCGGCGTAGCACTGGAAGACCTGCATCCCGGCGATTATGTTCATGTACATAATCTGGCAAGCACCCGCGGACGCGGCGACAAAGACAACACAAAAATGAAGAAGTGAGAGGTGTAAATTATGAAATTAATGGGTTATAGACGCAAAAACGGCCAATTTGGTGTCAGAAATTATCTGCTCATTCTGCCTACTTCTGTTTGTGCAACGGATACCGCTGAAAAAATTGCCGCTCAGGTTCCCGGAGCCATCTCAGTGCCAAACCAGCACGGCTGCTGCCAGATTGGTTCCGACCAAATGCAGACCCAGCGCACACTGGAGAACTTCGCCAGAAATGCGAATGTGGGCGCGGTTTTGGTCGTTGGCTTAGGCTGTGACGGCATTCAGGCTGAAACGGTTGCTGAAAACCTGAGCAATATGCAGAAGCCGGTCGAAGCAATTACGATTCAAAAATGCGGCGGAACACTGAAAGCGATTGCTGTCGGTGCTGAAATTGCCGCCCGCATGTCGGCAGAGCTTTCCACTCAGGAAAAAGTGGAAGGCGATTTAAGCGAAATCATTCTGGGCATGGAATGCGGTGGCTCCGACCCAACAAGCGGACTTGCTGCAAACCCAGTCATCGGGTATGTTTCAGACAAACTTGTTTCTCTTGGCGGCAGCAGCATTCTCAGCGAAACCACTGAAGTCATCGGTGCCGAGCACCTTTTAGCAAAACGCTTTGCCGACCCTGAACAGAGGAAAAAGTTCCTGCGCATGGTTTCAGACTGCGAGGAACGCGCTATTCGTTTGGGTGAAGACCTGCGCAGCGGCCAGCCTACACCGGGAAATAAGGCCGGCGGACTTTCTACCATTGAAGAAAAATCCCTTGGCTGTATGTATAAAGCAGGGACAAGTCCCTTTACGGGCGCACTGGAATATTCTGAAGCTCTCCCGCTGCAAAACAAGGGGCTCTATTTTATGGACACGCCTGGCCAGGACATTGATTCCATTACCGGTATGGCCGCGGGCGGCGCCCAGGTCATGGTATTTTCAACCGGACGCGGTACACCAACCGGAAGCCCGATTGCACCGGTTATCAAAGTCACCGGCAATACCGACACGTTCCTAAATATGCCAGACAACCTTGATTTGAACGCCGGGCGCATTATTACGGATGGGGCTACGATTCCGCAGATTGGGGAAGAACTTTTCGACATGGTAATCGATGCCTGCAACGGCAAACGCACAAAAGCAGAAACACTGGGGCACCGTGAATTCGGTATTTACAAGGTGACCGGCACGTTCTAATTGAAAAAGCTGAGGAGGAGTTACCTACCATGAAGATTTTGAAAGCCGTGAAAAAAATTCCCGGCGGTTTAATGATCGTCCCTTTGCTGCTGGGCGCAGTAATTAATACCTGCTTCCCTGTGGTATGGACGTATTTTGACAATACTTTCACCACGTATCTCTGGAAAACCGGCGCCATGCCGCTTTTAGCCGCCTTCCTGTTCTGCAACGGAACAACCATTGACTTTAAGCAGGCTGGCGTTACCATGGGCAAAGGCGTTCTCTTGACCGCTGTAAAAGTACTGATTGGCATGGGGCTTGGCATCTGTGTCAACTGTGTGTTTGGGTCAGCAGGTTTTTGGGGTGTGACGCCACTTGCAATTATTGCGGCAATTTCCAATTCCAACGGCGGCCTGTATGCAGCTTTGGCTGGCGAATACGGCGACGCAACAGATGTTGGCGCTGTTTCGATTCTTTCCATTAACGACGGCCCGTTTTTCACTCTGTTAGCTTTGGGCGCAGCAGGGTATCAGGTGCCGATTGCTACATTGCTTGGCTGCATTGTCCCGATTCTCATCGGCTGCATCCTCGGCAATCTGGACCCGGACATCCGTCGTTTCTGTGAGCCGGGCGCTTCCCTCTTGATTCCATTCTTTGCATTCCCACTTGGTGCCGGACTGAAACTGACTTCTGTCGTAAAGGCCGGCCCTGCGGGGGTTCTGCTTGGTGTTGCTTCCACAGTAATTACAGGTCTGGCAGGGTATTTCGTCTACAAACTCATGCGGATGAAACGCCCGGAAGTTGGCGCAGCCATTGGCACAACAGCCGGCAATGCAGCTTCCACACCAGCAGTTGTTGCCGCTGCCGGAATTGTTTCCGCTTCTGTGAGCGGCCTTGCAACCGTGCAGATTTCTGCAGCCATTATTACAACTGCAATTCTCTGCCCGATTCTTGTGACACTGCTGCATAAGCATGAGCAGCATGTTCACCCGGAACATTATGCCGATGCAGTACCAGCAAGTACTCCAGTAAGCACTTAAGTGTTAATTTTTCAGTAAAAAGTATAATTTATTGGCTTGAAGGATGGCTGGGCTAAGACCAACCGTATCACTGATTCAGCATCTCCTTTTCCAAAGCAGGAACGAAGGTAGCGAACTTTGACAAAGCCGCTGCCTTCCCTGTTTTCAGAAAACAAATTGAAGAAATAAGGGAAATGAAATGGCCAAACTACTGATATTGGCGGATGATTTTACCGGTGCCTTGGACACCGGCGTCCAATTCGCCGCAAAAGGCGCCTCCACACTGGTGGTGACAAAACCAGACTATGATTTCAGCACAATGCCGAAACAGACCAGCGTTGTTGTCTTTGACACAGAAACCCGGCATGTTTCTCCGGATGCAGCATACAAAACTGTCTACCGTGCTGCACTGGGTGCAAAAAAAGCAGGGATTCAACATTTTTACAAGAAAACAGATTCCGCTCTGCGCGGAAATATTGGCCCGGAACTTACCGCTTTAGTGGATGCCACCGGTGCAAGTCGGCTCCATTTTGTGCCGGCTTTCCCACGCATGGGCCGGGTTACCAAACAGGGAATTCATTATATTAACGGCGTGCCAGTGGCGGAAAGTGTTTTCGGCCACGACCCGTTTAACCCAGTTACCTGCTCCGATATTTTAAAAATGGTCAGCGAACAGTCTTCCTGCAAAGTTTCAGGAATCAGCAAATACGTTTTTCCTCCCCAGGAATATGGAATTTCCGTTTATGACGCCAGTACCGATGACGACCTGAAAGAAATTGCAGATGGGCTGGCCCAAAGCGGAGAACTTGATTTTCTGGCAGGATGCGCCGGTTTCGCTTCCATGCTTCCTTCCCTGCTGAATCTCGAGGGTTCCGCACCGTCGATTGGGAAGCTGCCTCAGCGCCTGATGGTCGTCTGCGGAAGCGTCAACCCAATTACAATCGCCCAGTTGGATGAAGCAGAAAAATCAGGTGTGCCGCGCCTGCGGCTGCTGCCGGAACAAAAGCTGAATCCTTCGTGGGTATCTTCCACAGAAGCGGCTGATGCACTGAAGAGCTGGGAAAAGAAATGCAGGGAAAATGAAATCTGCATTTTAGACACCAACAATCCATTCAGCCCGGTAAGCACGGAAAAATATGCTGCTTCACTCAACCTGACGCCGGAAGAAACACGGGCGCAGATTTCCCGCAGCATCGGCGGCATGGTAAAATGGATTTTGGAGCAGGGCCTGGAAAGCACACTTCTCGTGACTGGCGGCGACACCCTGCTGGAAGTAATGAAACAAATCGGGCTGGAACAGATTGTTCCGGTCGGCGAACTGGAGCCCGGAGTCGTCCTTTCCTACTTCAGTTTTCAAGGAAAAGAATATCCGATTCTAAGCAAATCCGGCGGATTCGGCTCCAAAACATTAATCCTTGACCTAATGAAAAAAATCCGTGAAAATGCTGCCGGAAAAGATTATTAGCCGTCGTTTTTTAAGCATCGAATAAAGAGGGAGTGGTTACTTGAATACAAATCCTATCATTGCTGTTACAATGGGTGACCCTGCGGGCAATGGCCCGGAAATCACCATAAAAGCTTTTTCCCATTTTGATCTTTATAACTGCTGCCGTCCTCTGGTAATTGGGGATGCAAAAGTACTGGAGCAGGCAAAGCATTTTGTGGGCAGGCCAGACATAAAAATTCACCGGATTCATCAGGTGGAAGAAGCGCTGTTCCAGCCTGGAACCATTGACGTATTCCATCTGGAACTGATTTCGGACATTGCGGCCTTCCCCATTGGAAAGGTCAGTACGGAAGGCGGAAACGCGGCATTCCAGTGTGTTGCCAAAGCAATCGAGCTGGCGATGGCCGGAAAAGTAGATGCGAACGTGACAAACGCGCTGAATAAAGAAGCCATGAATCTTGCTCTTGCACCAAAAGGGCTTCATTTCGACGGTCATACAGAAATATACGCTACGTATACTCATACAAAAAAATACGCTATGATGCTTGCCTATCATGACCTGAGGGTCGTCCATGTTTCTACTCACTGCAGCCTGCGGGAAGCCTGTGACCGTGTAAAAAAAGACCGTGTGCTTGAAGTAATTGAAATAGCAGACAAAGCGTGCCGCGACATGGGTATTGCATCACCGAAAGTTGCCGTTGCAGGCCTGAACCCTCACTGCGGAGAACATGGCCTGTTCGGCCGTGAAGAAATTGATGAAATCATCCCAGCCGTCGAGGCTGCCAAAGAAGAAGGAATTCAGGCGATTGGCCCTGTCCCGCCCGACAGCGTTTTCTCCGAAGCACTGGGCGGCTGGTACGATATTGTAGTCTGTATGTACCATGATCAAGGCCATATTCCGTTGAAAACTCTGGGATTTGTTTACGACCGCAAAGCACAGAAATGGAAAGCTGTAGAAGGGGTAAATATTACCCTGGGACTGCCGATTATCCGGACTTCTGTTGACCATGGGACAGGTTTCGCCGTGGCGGGAAAAGGAACAGCAAATGAGCTGAGCCTTGTCAACGCTATTCAGTATGCTGTTCGAATGGCCAAGAACCGGTAAACCAGAATATTGCTTACTTCAAAAGAGCCAATTTGCATTGGCTCTTTTTCTTTGTATCCGAAGCCCTGAAAGCTAAACGAATAGAAAAGTCCGCCGCAATATGATAAAATACAAATGGAGTGATTAGCGTGCAGAAACATTTCCGCAAAAATAGGAACAAGGCGCTAAGCACTACTACTTTGTGAACGGCGAGGAAATACTTATGGCTTGTACAACAATTCTGGTTGGCAAAAAAGCATCTTACGATAATTCTACCATGATCGCACGAAACGACGATTCGGGTTCCGGTCATTTTACCGCTAAAAAATTTATAACGATTCATCCTGAGGAGCAGCCCGCAGTCTATAAATCCGTGCTTTCCCATGTGGAAATCGAACTGCCGAAAA
This sequence comes from Bacillota bacterium, assembly GCA_023417635.1. GTDB lineage: Bacteria > Bacillota > Clostridia > Oscillospirales > Acutalibacteraceae > Thermocaproicibacter. The sequence continues at coordinate 12,592 of JAEZFF010000011.1, forward strand.
ATCCTATGCGGTTTACGGCAGTGCCAAATGCCATAAAAGGCGAGGGCATTTGGGCTGCAAGTGGCGTAAACGAGGCAAATGTCGGCATGACGGCCACGGAAACCATTACTTCCAACCCAAGAGTGCTGGGGGCGGACCCGCTGGTGGAGTATCATCCGGCAAAAGACGGTCAGCCTGAAGTTGCCGGCGGCATCGGTGAAGAAGATATTGTTGATATTGTTCTGCCTTACATTCACAGCGCCCGTGAAGGGGTTGAAAGGCTGGGAAGCCTACTGGAAAAATACGGCACTTATGAGATGAACGGCATTGCCTTTCAGGATGTCAATGAAATCTGGTGGCTGGAAACCATCGGCGGCCATCACTGGATTGCCAGAAAGGTGCCGGATGATGTTTATGTCGTGATGCCGAACCAGCTGGGGATTGACCAGTTTGACCTGAAAGATGCACTGACCAAAAAGAAAGACTTTATGTGCTCGGCTGATTTACAGGAATTCATTGAGAAAAACCATTTGGACCTGTCGCTGAATGGAAACTTCAATCCGCGGGATGCTTTCGGAAGCCACGATGACGCGGATCACGTTTATAATACGCCGCGCGCCTGGTTTATGCTGCGGTATTTTAACCCCCGCACAAAAATTTGGGATGGCCCAAATGCGGACTTTACGCCGCGTTCCGACGACCTGCCCTGGTGCATGGTACCAGAGAAGAAAATCACACCGGAAGATGTAAAATACGCGCTGTCTGCACATTATCAGGGAACGCCGTATGACCCCTATGAACACCAAGGGGATTCATCCACAAAGGGCATTTTCCGTTCGATTGGCATTAATCGGAACGACTTTATGGCCTTAATTCAGATGCGGCCGGATGTTCCGGAAGAATTCCGTGTGGTGGAGTGGATTGCTTTTGCTTCCAACACCTTCAATGTATTGGCGCCTTTTTACGCCAATGTGTCCGCAACGCCGGATTATCTTTCCAACACAGGAAAAGATGTTTCAACCGATAATTTTTACTGGGCCAGCCGCTTAATTGCCGCCATGGCAGACGCGTCTTATGGAAAATCAGTATTCCACATTGAGCGGTACCAACTTGCTGTGCAGTCCAAAGGCCACGCTCTGATTGACCAGTATGATGAGAAGCTTCGTCAGGAAGCAGATTCCAAAAAACGCGCCGCCCTTCGGGAACAGGCGAATGAGAAAATTGCAAAGATGCTGAAAGAGGAAGCCACCGATACATTGGGCCGAATTCTTAATGAACTGAGCAACCAGATGAAAAACGCCTATTCCAGGTCGGACGCTTGACCGAAACATGACGCTGTACCGGTTCCATAAATCTGGCAATTCACTCTCTTAAATTGGGACTGCTGCTATAATCCTTAAAACCAATTTTCTTTAGCACATCCCATAAAATGTGATACATTAAGGAACGGCAAGGCCTCTCCGAAGAATCGGAAGCCTTGCCGTTCCTGTATTTTATAGCGATACCACAGACTCATTCTCACGCCCTGCCGAATTTGCATCCCATGCTTGCCCGTATTCAAACGTGAAATTTTTGAAACAGGCCATATTTAACAAAATCAATCAGCACCATAAACACAGCACCAATTCCCAGCAGAATCAGTACCTGGCTCCACAGAAGCGTAGGCACAATGGTTCCGAAAATGCCAATCAGCACAAATGCGATAATTGCCGCAAGGCTGATAAAGAACAGCTTTTTGCTGGGGAAAGATGCCCAGAAATGCCCGCGCTCGCGAACCGTAAGGATGCGGAACTGCGTATTGAAAACGAGGCTGAGCATTACCAGCGTGCAGAGGGATTCATACGGTAAATGAAAATAAGCGATACCGATGTAGGTAACCAGCAAATCTTCCAGTGCGAAAAAAACGCCAAGCACCATAGAAGAGGAAATTATGCTCTTCAAATTCCAGGAATTCGGTGATTTCGTAGATACTACATTATCAGTAGCAATCGACATTGTCACAAAATCATTGGCAAAAACAAGCAGTGACATACCAAGCAAAGAAATAAGCATACTGTGCAGCCAAAAATAGCCGACCGTGAAAAGGACAACGACTTCCACGACTTTCGTAATTTTATTAATGACCCAGGTAAGCATACGCTGGTAGGTCTGGCGGCTGACTTTTATGGTATCAATAATTTCGCTCAGCCCCGGTTTCGTAAGCACCACACTGGCAGACGCTTTTGCAACGTCCGTCGCCGCGCTGACTGCTGTGCCAAGTTCGGCCTGCTTGAGGGCGGGCGAATCGTTTACGCCGTCGCCGGTCATCCCAACCATGTGCCCCGCTTCCTGCAGAAGGTGGACAATCTTAAATTTATCTTCCGGATACACTTCCGCGAAACCATCGCTGTTTTCAATCAGCTTTAGCTGTTCTTCCCCACTCAGGCCATCCAATTCCTTTGCACTGTGGATTCGTGTGCCAATCCCAACCTGGCCGGCAATCTCGCGGGCAATCGCCTGGTTGTCTCCTGTGAGCATCAAGGGACGGATTCCAAGGTCTTTAATGCGCTGTATCATCGCTTTGGAATCCGGCCGCGGCGGATCAGAAAGAGCCAAAAGCCCGACAAACTTACAATCCACATTTTTCTGCGGTTCTGCATTTTCGCAAACAGCCACAGCAATGGTCCGGTACCCTCTGGTAGAAAAATCATCGACCGTGCGGTTGATTTCCTGCACGATCTTTTCGTCCGTCCTTTCGCAAAGCTGCAGAATCGTCTGGGGAGCACCTTTCAGAATGCGGAGCGTGTCTTTTTCGATGCTAACAGTAGCTTCCGTCCTTTTATTTGCCGGATTGAACGGAAGGTAAGAAAGCTGTGAACAGCCGTCCCTGCTGATTTTCAGGGAATCGGCATACGAAAGGATAGCGGTGTCGATGGCATCCATTTCTTCTGCCTTTGACGCTAAAGCCGCAAGCTTGGCAACATCCGTTTTTTCATAAGAGCCGAATGGCCTGCAGTCTGTCACCGAAAGCTGGTTCTGCGTAATGGTTCCGGTCTTATCAAAGCAGAAAGTATCGATGGAAGAAGCGTCTTCAATCGAATCCAGCCTTGTCACCAGCACGCCCTTTTTAGAAAGGTCAAGCGCACCAACGGCCTGAACAATCGTCATTACCGCCGGAAGGGCAACAGGGATGGCGCCCATCAGGAAAACAATAACCAGTGACAGAATGGACATGAGGTCTTTGTGCAGAACAATCGCATAGCAGGCAACCACGGCGGATGCCGCGACTCCAAGATACATCATATATTTTACAATGCTGAACATCAGTTCTTGCTGTTTCGACTTTGGCTTTGCAATCTGAACAAGAGAAACTGTTTTTCCAAAATAGGTATTGGCCGCTGTATTGACGACCAGACAGCGTGCTTCCCCGCGCTTGATGATGGAGCTGGAATACATCACATCTTTTGTATGAATGTCCTGTGGAAGTGATTCCCCGGTCAGTGCGGAAGCATCCGCGCTGACCTCCCCTTCCAGGACGAAGACATCCGCAGGGACAAGGTCGCCCAGTTTCAGGTTTAAAATATCACCGGGTACAATGTCTTTCGCATCCTTTAGCACCCACTGGCCATCCCGGAGTACTTTTGTTTTAATCTGGAGCCGCTTTTTCAGAAGCTCCACTGCTTTCTGCGAATGCCGTGACTGCACAAAACCTATGACGGCATTGACCGTCAGAAGTACAAAAATGATGATTCCCTCTGTATAGTGCTTGATAAAAATGGTAAGTACCATTGCAAACTCCAGCAGCCAGGGCATCGGGCCCCAATACCGTTTTAAAAACTGCTTGACCGGATTCTTTTTTTTCTCCTGAATTTCGTTTGGGCCAAATCGGCTGATTCGGTCAGCCGCTTCCTTCTCAGAAAGTCCATTTTTTCCACTGTTTAAAACCGATGCCACGTCTTCCAAAGACATACCCTTGTAATCATTCGTCGCCTTTTTTTTCAAATCCATTTGAAAGGCCTCCCGTATTTTGTGATACTGCTCAATCTGTAATCAGCATTCCTTTTTATGACCTCACCTAGTATACTCCTTGCTATTTTATAAGTAAAATAATATAATATTATTTACAGCATACTTAATTTGTTATATATCGGGGGATTGCCATGACTCTGCGGCATATGAAAATCTTTGTTACGGTCTGCCGCTGCAAAAGCGCAACGAAGGCGGCTGAAAGACTTGGCATTGCGCAGCCCGCCGTCAGCCTCGCCATTAAGGAGTTGGAGCAGTACTACGGAGTAAGCCTTTTTGACCGCATCTCCCACCGGCTCTATATTACGGATGAAGGAAAACGGCTTTTTGAATACGCCTGCAAAATCGTCCTGCTCTTTGATGAAGCGGAATCCGACATCCGCGACTGGGACTCATTCGGAGTTCTTCGTATCGGTTCCAGCCTTACAATCGGCACTTGCCTGCTGCCAGATTATGTTGTGCGTTTTCATTCCAAATACCCCAAAATTAAAGTACTCGTAACCGTCGACAACTCCACGGCGATAGAAAAAAAGATTTTGGAAAATCAGCTCGATTTTGCCCTGATTGAGGGGATTGTTCATTCCGGCAGCATTGTCCGTTATCCCTTTTTAAAAGATGAACTGATTCTGGTCTGCGGCGCGAAGGACAATACGATTCCAGACGAAGTATCCATAGAACAGCTCGGCGAACTGCCGTTTCTGCTTCGGGAAAAGGGGAGCGGAACCCGGGAGCTTTTCGACAGCACTCTGCTGACAAAAGGAATTACCATAACACCGGAATGGGAAAGCATCAGCACGGATGCAATCGTCAGCGCCGTATCCTGCGGCCTTGGGGTTTCCGTTCTTCCCCTGAAACTCGTGGAACACGACCTTGCCAAAAAAAATTTAAGGCGGATTTCTATTCGCGGTCTGACTTTTGAGCGGTACTTTTACCTGATTCATCATAAAGATAAGCATCTTACGAAAACCATTCTGGCTTTCTGGGAACTAAATGGCTTAAATCCTTCCAGCAACAGTAACAATAAGAAAATCCCCCAAAACTGAATTGAAGCCCCGGCTTGTGATACTTCAAGCCGGGGCATTTTTAGGCCATTTTCTCGCTATGACTTGCTGGGCTTGACACTTACGGTATTTCTGGCAAAGTTAAAATACAGCTGGCTTCAAATGATTCGGTCTTAACAAAACTTTAATGTTACCGCTTATTTTTAAACGCTGCTCTCACGCCGCGAGTGTTAAAATTGCAGTTACAAAAGGGAGCAAGGGGGCTTTTTCATGGAAAAAGATTTAATGTCCATAATCGAACAGGCGAAAGAACTGATTCATAATGAAAAGTACAAAGAATGTGAGGTTTTAATCAGCACGGCAATGTTTGACTTCCCGCATGACCCAGTCCCGCATAACCTGATGGGGCTTATGCTGGAAAGTGAAAATCATCATGCAGAAGCGATGAAGCATTTTCGGGCTGCCTATGCGCTTGACCCAACATACAAGCCTTCTTCCTGGAATCTGGAATGCTATGGGCGCTTTGCCATGCCGCATCCGTGCGCTTTTTTTCAAAGCGACTGTGAAGAAGCATCCCAGCCAGAAAAGAAGCAGGAGGGGAACAGCTAATGTACATCATCATAGCCGGTTGCAGTAAAGTAGGCACCGAGCTTGTCACTATGCTTTCTGAAAAAGGGCATAATGTTGTTGTAATTGACCAGGACCAAGACAATCTTTCTCAGCTTGGCAGTGGTTCAAACTGTATGGCAGTCTCCGGAATGCCGATAGATGAAGACGTTTTGAAGGAAGCAGGTATCGAGAAAGCGGATGCACTCGCAGCCGTCACAACGGACGACAACATGAATATTATGGTTTCTCAAATTGCGCGTCAGCTTTACCATGTACCATTGGTCATTACACAAACAAGTGACCCGGAGAAGCAGCAGGTCTTTACCTCAATGGGCCTTAAAACCATCTGCCCCACTACGCTTACCGTAGAGGCTTTTTTCAGTGCACTGAAAAATAAGGAGATGGGAAAATGAAGATACTGATTATCGGCGGCGGAAATGTCGGGTATTATCTGACAAAATCGCTGTCTGCCGAAATGCACCATATCATGATAATTGAAAAAGACCGTTCCCGCTGTGAACAGATTGTTTCCGAGCTGAACTCAAAGCGCATAGAGGTAACGCAGGGCGACGGCACAGACGTTAGCTGCCTGCGCGAAGCGGGAATTTCACATACCGATGCCCTGGTTGCAGTGACGGGCCATGACCAGAACAATTTGGTTGCATGCCAGCTGGCTAAAGATTACTTTGGCGTAAAGCAGACAATCTCCAGGGTTAAAAACCCCAAAAACATCCGGGTGTTTAAAAAGCTTGGAGTCGATTCTGTAATCAGCAGCACTGAGAGCATTGCCGGCATTATTAACAAGACGCTTGACTGGACTGATGTGAACAAGCTGCTTGCGGAACGATCATCCAACGCACGGTTGCGGGAAATTGCTGTGGAACACGGCTCGTACTTTGAACATAAATTTCTAAAAGACCTGGGCCTTCCGAAAGGCCTCATTTTAATTGCTGTATTACGGGGCGACCAGGTGACCATTCCGGGCGGCGACACCTGCCTGGAAGCCGGGGATGAAGTCATCCTGATGGGTGAGGAAACGGATATTGCCGAAACCTGCAAGCAGTTCAGGGGGATACAAAAATGAAAAAAATAGCTTTGCCAGCTGTGGGAGTCCTTGCTGAAATTCTTTTCGCAATCGGTGCTATTGCCATTGGCCTGCTCTTGGCAGTTTTACTGTGAGAGGAGAACAAATGAATATGGCAATAGAAAAACCGGTAAATAAACTCTATCCAATCAGTTACTTTATCGGACTGATTGTTCTGTCTTTAGGGATACTTCAATTTCTTCCGGCTATAGTATCGGCAATTTATTCGGAAGGGAAAATTACGGCGGTGTTTTTGCTGACCGCTTCCATCACGGTACTCGTAGGGGTTGGGATGGTTTTGCTGGGCTTCCGCTATAAAAGCGTGCCATTAAGTTTTGGCGAGGGGACGGTTGTGGCCTCAGGCGCGTGGCTTTTAGGAACTTTGCTGTGTGCCCTTCCCTATTTTCTTTCAGGCAACTGTCTTTCTTACCTAGACTCCTGCTTTGACGTCATGAGCGGCCTGACTACAACCGGGCTCTGCCTGATACAGGATATGGACCACCTTTCCAACGGAATGAATATGTGGAGGCATATGCTTACATTTGTTGGCGGGCAGGGGATGGTCGTGCTGGCTCTGACGTTTCTCACCAAAGATCAAAGCAGCGCCTATAAAATGTATGTCGGTGAAGCAAAAGACGAAAAGCTTTTTCCAAATGCCGTAAGTACCTCAAAGCGAATCTGGGCAATCAGCCTCATTTATCTTGCTGTAGGGACAGCCGTAATGACAGTAGGCGCCCTGCTGGCAGGTCTTGCGCCGGACAGAGCCTTTCTGCACGGCATGTGGATTTATATGTCGGCATGGAGCACCGGCGGCTTCGCCCCTATGAGCCAGAACGTTCTGTACTATCACAGTGCATTTTTTGAGCTTGCCACCATGGTTTTCTTCATCATCGGTTCCTTTAACTTTGCTTTACATAATGCTGTTCTGTCTGGAAGGCGCAGTGAACTGCGCCACAACATTGAAACAGTCACATTTGCCGTAACGCTGACGCTGCTCACGCTGATTACCACACTTGGGCTGATGAAAAACAATGTATACCCCAACGCAGTGGCACTTTTCCGCAAAGGCTTTTACCAACTGGTATCCGGCCACACAACCACAGGGTTTATGACGGTGTATGCAAAGCAATTCTACCATGAATGGGGAGATATTGCGCTTTTTGCCATGATCATCGCTATGCTTCTTGGCGGAAGCGCCTGCTCCACAGCAGGCGGGTTTAAAGCAATGCGCACCGGGATTATTTTCACAACTTTCAAAATGGAAGTAAAACGCATGCTGCTTCCGGACTCCAGGGTGAGCGAGCAGAAAATCCACCATATCCGGGACATCACATTAACCGACCCTATGATAAAAAGTTCATTTCTCATTGTAATGGCTTATATTATTACATTTTCCTTTGGTACGCTCGTTGGTATGCTCGCAGGTTTCCCGTTCGGCATGGCGGCATTTGAGTGCGCATCCGTCACAGGGAATGTCGGTCTCTCCATCGGCGTAACATCACCGGCGATGCCTGCCTATCTGAAACTGACCTATCTTGTCATTATGTGGCTTGGACGCCTTGAATTTATGTCGGTGCTGACTTTGGGAGCCTATATCGTCAGAAAGGTTGGAAGAAAATGCGATTGAGTAAAATAGCACTGGCGTTGGCAGTGCTCATCATGCCTTTTTACATTTCACCGGTTTGCGCTCAAGCCGCTGCCCTTCCTGTTTCAAGCACAAAGCTGATTGAAGAAGCTTCCAAACTGGATGGCAAGACTGTTTCTTATAGAGGTGAAGTAATCGGAGATGTTCTAAACCGCGGAAACTATGCTTGGATTAATGTTTCCGACGGAAAAAATGCAATCGGCATTTATATTCCGGCTGCCGAAGCAAAAAAAATACAGTATGTGGGAAGGTACTGCATTGTTGGTGATACGGTCTCCTTCACTGGAACCTTTCACCGGGCCTGTGCAGAGCATGGAGGCGACCTGGACATTCACACAAACAGCATTACTATTGCCGCAAAAGGGTACCAAACCGAAAACAAGCCATCCGCTCTGCTGACTGCTGCGGCAGGGGTGGCATTTCTTTTGGCACTGGCGGGAATAATACTGGTAATTCGAAAGATGGTGGGCTATAATAAAGTCCACCCAAAGAAATGAGAAACTCAGAGATGATAGTAATGTGTGAAACGAAAAGGGAGCATATTCTTGTTTGCCTTTCGCCATCTCCATCAAATAAAAGCGTTGTCAATGTGGCAGTGAAAATGGCAAGTGCTTTCAATGCTGACCTGACGGCTTTTTACGTTGAAACGCCAGCCTATGAAAAGATGAGTGAGCAGGAACGGGTTCAGCTCGACAGCAACAGAAAGCTTGCTGAAAAAAGCGGAGCCAGTTTTTCGTCTTCTTATGGCAATGACGTAGCCATGCAGATTGCGGAGTACGCCAAGACCTGCGGTGCAACAAAGATTGTAATCGGGCGTCCCAATTCCACACAAAAAAGGCACTTCCCAAAAAATGATATTCCACAGCGCTTAATACAGCTTGTTCCCAAACTTGAAATTTACATTATTCCCTATTATTCGCCCAGCCACTCCGAAAAGAAACGCCGCTGGAAAACTGCATTTTCACTGCACTCGGCAGTTATTACTTTGGGGCTGCTCGGTCTTGCGACTTTACTCAGTATGTTCTTAAAAAAAGCCGGTTTTACAGAAGCCAATATTATTACGGTTTATATTTTGTCTGTTCTATTTATCTCTTTTCTAACGGAAGGATATGCCTACGGAATTGTTGCTTCCGTCCTCAGTGTGCTTGCTTTTAATTTTCTCTTTACAGAACCCCGCTTCACGCTTCGCGCCTATGAAACGGGGTATCCGCTTACTTTTTTTGTCATGTTCGTTGCAGCAATTCTCACCAGTTCCTTAACCGTTCGGGCAAGAGAAGAGTCGCGGCTGAACGCACAGAAAGCGTACCGAACCCAAGTGCTTTTAACGGCAAGCCGTGACTTGCAGCATGCTGAAAACGAAGATGAAATTCTGACGGAAACAGCGGCTCAGATTATGCAGCTGATGGGCCGCCCCGTCCTGCTGTACCCGGTTTGCGAAGGAGAACTGAAAAGGCCGCTGATGCTCTACCCGCAAGGGGTTGGCACAAACGAAGCGGATTTTTCCGCCTGCAAGGCAGAAGAGCCTATCGCCGAATGGGTTTCTCAAAACAACGAGCAAGCGGGAGCGACTACAAAGAACCATCCCAATGCGCATTTTTGGTATCTTGCAGTGCGGGGAAATAACAATGCCCATGCGGTGGCAGGCATTGCTGTAAAACATGGGGAACATATCGGTCAATTTGAAAAGGATCTCCTTCTGGCTTTGCTGGGAGAATGCGGAGTAGCAATGGAAAAGCAGCAGCTGCGCGAGAGCAAAATGGCCTTTGCAATAGAGGCACAGCGCGAGAAGACAAGGTCTAACTTCCTTCGAGCCATCTCTCATGATTTGAGGACTCCTCTGACCAGTATTTCCGGCGATGCGGAAATACTGATGGAAGGAAAAGCCCAATTAGACGATGAACAAAAGCATCAGCTGTATAACGATATTTATGAGGATTCCGTGTGGCTTATCAGCCTTGTTGAGAATCTGCTGTCCATTACCCGCATGGACAATAAAACACTGGCGCTCAATTTAAAACCGGAACTTATTTCAGATTTGATTGATGAAGCCGTAGAGCATTCCGAGCATCATGTGCATCAGCATCACCTGAAGGCAACGGAAAGCGATGAATTTTTGATGGTCAAAGTCGACGCCTCGCTGATTGTGCAGGTAATGGTAAACCTGATTGATAACGCGGTAAAGTATACGCCTGAAGGCTCCACAATTACTATATCGGCAGGACAGAAGGAGCAGCAGGTTCTGGTTTCCGTTGCCGATGACGGCCCGGGTATCCCTGACAAGATAAAACCGCAGCTGTTTCAAATGTTTTTTACGGCCGGCAGTGCAAGGTGTGACGCCCGGCGCGGGCTTGGCCTTGGCTTAGCCCTCTGCCGCATGATTGTTTCGGCACACGGAGGGAAAATCTGGCTTTCCGATAATACTCCGCATGGTTCGGTTTTTACTTTTTCGCTGCCAAAAGAGGAGGAAATTTCCGATGTCTAAACCTTTAGTCCTTGTGGTTGAGGATGACAGGCCAGTTCGCAATCTTATTACACTTACTCTGGAAACGCAGGGCTACCGCTATAAAGCTGCGGAAACAGGCAGCGAAGCGATGATTCTTTCTCTTTCCTGCAATCCGGACTTAATGATTCTTGACCTCGGCCTGCCCGATATGGAAGGTGTGGATATTATTAAAAAGACACGCACTTGGTCTGAAATGCCAATTATCGTTGTAAGCGCAAGAAGCGAAGATTCCGATAAAATAGCGGCACTCGACGACGGCGCGGACGATTACCTGACAAAGCCTTTTAGTATTGATGAGTTACTTGCACGCCTGCGTGTGGCGCTCCGGAGGCTCCAATTCATGAAAAATCCGGGCGAAGACAGCACCGTGTTCCAGAATGGAGGACTTCGGATTGATTATGCTGCCGGCTGTGCGTATGTGAATGGGCAGGAAATCCATCTTTCCCCAATCGAGTACAAACTTTTATGCCTCATGTCACGCAATGTCGGCAAGGTTCTCACCCACAACTACTTTCTGAAGCAAGTCTGGCAGGATGCTCTGCCGGATGATACACCGTCGCTTCGAGTCTATATTGCGATGCTCCGGAAAAAGATCGAAACGCCGCTGGGACAAAAGTTAATCCAAACACACACTGGAATTGGCTACCGGATGCTTAGAATTTCGGAAGAAAAATAGAAAAACAAGTATTTTCTTGCTGCACATTCATACTTTGAAGTGCAGCAAGAATTTTAAAACCACCTTTTCTTCCCGACGCCAAACCCTTTTTCAGCGGATTTGCGACAAGTTGTCGCCCTATGGGCAAAAGATGAACAGAATCCAGGGAAAGTAAGATAATGTTTGAATCTGGTATTTCTTTGCCGTATAATAGATGAAATAGAAAGGTTTGAACTGGATTTACTTTGTCAATGGTGTTTCAAAGTACCCCAGCGGTTTTATGTTTTATAAAGAAGGCAAAAATTCATCATAAATAAATTTTTTGGAGGTAACTGTCATGAAGGAAACCTATGAGTTTTTAAAGAAGTGCGGTACTTACTATCTTGCAACCATGGATGGGGACCAGCCAAGGGTACGCCCTTTCGGCACAATCAATCTTTTTGAGGGAAAGCTCTATATTCAAACCGGCAAAAAGAAATCTGTATCAAAGCAGATGCACAGGAACCCCAAAGTTGAAATCTGTGCATGCGCAGGTGGGAAATGGGTTCGCGTCTCCGCAACTGTGGTAGAGGACCCTCGCATTGAAGCTCAGAAAAGTATGCTGGACGCATATCCGTCACTTCAGGAAATGTACAAAGCAGGAGACGGCAATACAGAAGTCTTTTATTTAAAAGACGCTGTTTCAACCATTTCATCTTTCACAGAAAAGCCAATCATTGAAAAATTTTAACAGGCATTAATGAAGCGGCCTGCTAAAAAGGGGGAAGCCTTAGCTTTAGCGAGGCATTATGACGAGGGGGGATAGTCACTATAATTCCCCCTCGCTTTCGTTTGCATAGGTTTTGATTTCGACCAGCGCGCATATTGCGCCTAAAAATTTGCTGAAGCAAAAGGAACTGCAGGTACCCCGTCTGTACAAAAGTGCAACTGCCATGAATGCTTTATTTATTGATTGGTACGGAGGCATTATAATCAGGATGAAACCAACAATTCGACACAGGCTCCCAATTTTAATCGGAATAACTGTTATAGTATTTTTTATTTCTTTCTTGTGCTTAAGCAACAATATTTACATTGTCTATCAATACCTTTTTTTGATTCCTATGATACTCGCCTGCTTTTGGTACAAGAAAAAGGGTATCCTGTACTCTGCTCTGGTTTCGGCTGCTCACATCTTTATGTATTCGTCCTTTACAGCGCAGAACCTTGCAGAAGAATTTGCAAAACTCGCGGCTTTTATTGGGTTTTCAATTTTTATAGAAAGTCTTGTGGAACAGCTGGAACAAAAAAGTACCGACATCTACAAACTGAACGTTCAGCTGCAGCACTTCCTTAATATGATGAAAAAATCCGAGGAACTTAGCAACATGGGGTCGTGCCGAATTGACTTAAACTCAAAGAAAGTCATTTGGTCAGATAATTTATACAAAGTTTTTGGGATTGACCCCAAACAGTGCGAGCCTTCTATCGAAAGCAGAATAAAAATTACATATTCGGACGATGTAGATCTGGTAAGGACAACAATTAACGGCATCCTGTTTAACCAGCAGGACGCTGAAATTGAAAGCCGTATCGTCTGGCCTGATGGGTCTGTGCGCTGGCTTCACTCTATCGGCTATACCGGGTACGATACAAGTGGAAAGCCTGAAGTCCAGATTTGTTCCTTCCTGGACATTACCGAGCAAAAAAACATGGAGCAAGAGCTGTATAAGGAAAAGGAAAGATTTAAAATAACTCTTTCTTCCATTGGTGACGGCGTGATTTCCACAGATATTGACGGCAAAGTGACTCTTCTGAACGAACAGGCCGAACGATTAACCGGGTGGGAACACCAGGATGCCGTAGGCAGACCATTTGAGGAAGTCTTCCATATTATCAATGAGGGAACCCGCAAAGAATGCGACTCACCAATCACAAGAGTGATACAAAGCGGGATTATTATTGGGCTTGCAAATCATACGGTGCTGATTTCGAAATATGGCACGGAATATGCAATCGCCGACAGTGCAGCGCCAATTAAAAATGCTGCTGGGCAAATTTCGGGGGTTGTAATTGTATTTCGGAATGTGACAGAAGAAAAAAAGCGGCAAAACCAGATTCAGTACATCAGTTACCATGATGTGCTGACCGGCATCTATAACCGCCGGTACTTCGACGAACAGCTCAAAACCCTGGATACTCCAGAAAATCTTCCGCTCTCCATCATTATGGGGGATTTAAATGGTTTAAAGGTGACAAACGATGCTTTTGGGCATTCACAGGGAGACCGGTTGCTCAAAAAAGCTGCGGAATCCATGCTGGAAGCCTGCCGCGCAAGCGACATTGTTGCACGGTGGGGCGGCGACGAATTTGTCATTATTCTACCGAAAGCCAGCAGCCAAGACGCAAGAAAAGTAATTGAACGGATTAAAAAAATTGAAGCCAACATGAAGGTTGGGCTGATGAATGTTTCCGTTTCCCTGGGATATGGCGTCAAGGTAACGGAAGACGAAAATATTGCAACAGCCTGCAAAAACGCAGAAGACCATATGTATGAGGCAAAAGTATCTGAAAGCGAAAACACACGCGGAAAAATTATTGATGCAGCAATTTCGGCTTTAGATAAAATTGACCCAACTGCAGAAAGCCATCATAAGGGTGTCGCAAAGCTGGCGCAGCAAATTGGAGAAGCCATGCAGCTTCCCCAAGAAGAACTTGTAGAATTAAAAAGGATTGGCGAACTGCATGATATCGGGAAAATAGCAATTCATCCATCGATTCTTTTAAAGCCGGGGCCTTTAACAAAGATTGAGAAGGATGAAATGCAGAGGCACCCTGACATTGGGTACAAGATATTAAAATCATCGAAAGAAACTGCTTCCATTGCGGAGTTCATCCTTTATCACCATGAAAGGTACGATGGGAATGGTTACCCTTCCGGCTTAAAAGGAGAGGAAATTCCCCTTCTTTCCAGAATCATTATGGTTGCAGATGCTTTTGATGCAATGATAAGCGACAGAAGCTTCCGCAAAGCCATGAGCAGGAAAGATGCAATAGCTGAGCTTGTCGCAAACAAGGGGACACAGTTTGACCCCAATATTGTGGATACAACTGTTAAAATGCTTAAAAATACAGCGAAAAGCCTGCCTAAAGGGCCATGCTGAAATTCTGAGCGCACCTTGTTCTGCGCATTCATTTGATTGATGAAAGAAGATATTTTATGAGTATAGCAGCAATTGAAAGCAGAAGGAGTATTCGGAAGTATAAAGATGACCCCGTACCGGCAGAAGTGATAAACCAGGTAATACAGGCTGGGATTTTAGCTCCTTCGGGGAAAAATAAGCAGCCATGGAAGTTTATCGTTGTTTGCGGTAAGGAAAAAGAAAGTATGCTGAAAGCATTTCAGGATGGAATCGACAGGGAAAAAAGCGGTCACGCATTGCTGCCTGGAAGCAAAGACGGGCTTGCAGATGCACAAAACACATTAAATATTATGAAGCAGGCTCCTGCTGCAATTATGGTTTTAAATACAGAATCCGGCTGCTCATTTCATGATGTTCACAATGAAGATAAAGTAACAGAAATTGTTGATATACAGTCTATCGGTGCAGCCATCGAAAATATGCTTCTGGCTGCGCAGAATTTGGGGCTTGGCACACTTTGGGTTGCAAATATCTTTTTTGCATATCCAGAGCTATGCAAATGGCTGCGTACAGACAAACAGTTAGTCGCTGCGATTGCGATTGGCTATCCAAATGAAAAGCCGGCAAGCCGCCCAAGGAAAAAGCTGCAGGACGTTGTGGAATATAGATTATAAGCATACATATTTTCTAATCTGCACCCCGGCTTGGCGAAGACCCTGACTTAACAAGCTGATACTTCCATGATATAATGAAGGAATAAAAAAGCACGGCAGAAAGTCAAGGGAGGCGGGCTTTATGAAGATTGAAGGCCTTCATGAAAAAGAGATTTTCGACAAGAAGTTTCCGTTTCGGCTGATTATCAATCAGAACCTTAATTTCAACTATCCGCCGCACTGGCACAACGCCATTGAACTGATTTATGTTTTAAAAAACGCATTTGTCGTGATGGTCAATTCAAAAAGATACGAGCTCAAGGAAAAAGATATTTTGTATATTCCAGGCGGAAATATTCATGAGTTCTGCAGTGAAACACCCACAGGCATGCGTGTCTTTCTCAATTTTGAGCTGTCGAGTTTAAATTCCTATGCTGATATGGACCGTATTTATACACAGCTCCGTGACATAAGGCTAATTACGGAAGAGGATCAAGACCTCCATCCGCATATTGAAACGCAACTGCAGAAAATACTGGAGGAATCGAAAACCGGCGGCTTTGCCGATGAATTGTACTACACAGCGCGTATGATTGACATCCTGGTGCTGCTCTGCCGCAGTACCCCATCCCAGATTAACATTGACAATTCAAAAGCCAGGAACGGCAGCAGCATGGGGCTTGAAAAGATCAGCAAGTCGCTTGAATTCATTGAAAAGAATTATATGGAAGATATTCATTTGAAAGATATTTCGCGTGCTGCAGGATTCAGTGAGTATTATTTCTCCCGGCTGTTCAAAGAAATCACGGAAAAGAACTTTCATCAGTATTTAAACGAATTCCGCATCAAGAAAGCCGAAGTGCTGCTCACCGATTCCAATAACACGGTTTCCGAAGCGGCTTATGCTGTCGGTTTCAGCAGCATTGCAACGTTTGAGCGTCTTTTTCATCAGGCAAAGGGATGCTCCCCACAGAAATTCCGTAAGCTTCGGGTTTAGGTTTTTTGTTTTTTCATGGCATGAAAAAGGAAGCACCGCATGGGAGAAACATGCAGTGCTTCCTTTTTTGCAATTAAAGAACTCAAGACAGAGTAAAAACTGAACAATGCATTGGAAGTTATCGGATTACCGCTGAAGTTTCAGCGGGGAACCGGTTACTGTAAAGTTAACCGAAGAGACGGACTTTCCCATCAGTTCCGCGCTGCGTTTGTCCGGCTGACTCCCTCCGACAAATACCCGGAAGGCACCCGGCTCAAGGACGCAGTTCCCTTCTTCATCAATCAGCGCCATCTGACGGGGGGAGATTGTAAAGCTTACCTCGGCTGTTTCTCCCGGACGCAGACGAATACGCTGGAATCCGGCAAGCTGATAAATCGGCACACGGACGCTGGCTTCTGAATCCTGCAAATATGCCTGAACAATTTCATCCGCCTCACACGACTCGGTATTTTTAACCGTTGTGTGAACCTGAATCTCACTTCCCGCAGTGATGGTGGTGCTGCTCAGGCGGGGCTTGGAATAATCAAAACTTGTGTAACTCAAGCCATAACCGAAAGGATAGAGCGGAGTGCCGCGGAAAAAGCGGTACGTTCTGTTTTCCATGGAATAGTCGTGAAAATCCGGCAAATCGCGGTCGGAGCGGTAAAAAGTGACAGGCAGCCTGCCGCTGGGCGAGAAGTCGCCGAACAGCAGGGATGCGATGGCACGGCCTCCCTGTGCCCCGGGGTACCAAGCCTCAACGACCGCGTCGGTGTGTTCTTCCGCCCAGGTGACGGCAAGAGCACTTCCGGCAAGAAGGACGGTCACAGTGGGAGTGCCGGTTTTCTGCACCTCTTCGAGAAGCGTTTCCTGATTGCCGGGCAGCTGAAGGTTAATCTTGTCGCCAGATGCAAATTCATTGGAAGCATCGCCTTCTTCGCCTTCGAGGTTGGCGTTCAGCCCAAGGCAGACGATGGCAACATCGGCTCGTTCGGCGGCCGAAACCGCTTCCGCAAGGCGGTCGTTTTTCTGAGAGAGGCCGCTCATGCTGTTTTTATAAAGATGACAGCCTTCCGCATAATAGATTCTTGCGTTGGGCGCCGCTTCACGGATTCCGTCGACGACGGTGACATATTCGGACGCCGTACCTGCGTAATTCCCAATTAATGCGTCGCGGCTGTCGGCATTGGGGCCGATCACTGCTATGGAATGGATTTTCTCTCTGTTCAGCGGCAGGAGTTTGTTCCGATTGTGAAGCAGCACGAGGGATTTTTTCGATACTTCGAGAGCAAAATCCCGGTGTTCGCTGCAGTCGTTTTTTTCATAGGGGATTGAAGTAAACCGAACATGTTTCGGCTCGTCAAACATTCCCAGACGCATACGGATCAGCATCAGGCGGTAAACCGCATGATTGATGTCCTCCTCGGTAATCAAACCGGCACGGTAGGCTTTTACAAGGCTGGCAAAAGCACAGCCGCAGTTCAGGTCGCAGCCACTCTTCACCGCCAAGGCGGACGACTGCTCAAGGTTGTCGGTTACTTTGTGCGCTTCGTTAAAATCCCGGATTGCCCAACAGTCCGAAGTAACATAGCCGGTAAAGCCCCACTCACGGCGAAGAATGTCGGTCAGAAGCGTCTTGCTTCCACAGCAGGGTTCCCCGTTAAGCCTGTTGTATGCTCCCATGACTCCGGCAACTTTTGCTTCCTTCACGGCGGCCTCGAAAGCCGGCAGATATGTTTCCCAGAGGTCTTTCTTTGAAACCACCGTATTGAATTTATGGCGCTCGCCTTCCGGCCCGCTGTACCCGGCAAGATGTTTGGCGCAGGCGGCGGCTTTCAGATATTTTGGGTCATCACCCTGAATTCCCTTAATGTATGCAACGCCGAGCTTTGCCGTCAAATAAGGGTCCTCTCCGTAAGTTTCCTGACCTCGTCCCCAGCGTGGGTCACGGTCAATATTAATGGTGGGTGACCAAAACGTCAGGCCTTTAAAAATGTCGTGGTCGCCTTTGCGCTGGAATTCGTGGTACTTTGCTCTTCCTTCGGTAGAAATAATATCTGCGACTTTATGGAGCAGTTCCGGGTCAAACGTCGCAGCCATACCGATGGCCTGCGGGAACATGGTTGAAACGCCCGCGCGCGCAACCCCGTGCAAGGCCTCGCTCCACCAGTTGTAGCTTGGAACGCCAAGCCGCTCTATTGCAGGGGCTTCATGCTGCATCTGTGTGATTTTCTCTTCCAAGGTCATACGAGAAACAAGGTCACGGGCTCTATCCTCAAAACTAAGCTGTTCGTTTTTGTAATCCGGTAACTTCGTCATTTGGCAGCCTCCAATTTGTATTACGACGTATCGCATTTTTAACCTATATAATCTTAACCTTTTTGGAGGCTGGCAGTCTTATCAATTCTTGCTCAATATTGCTCATCTTTTGCTGTAATTGGAAGATTCTATTGAACAAACAATTTTACGTATTTATAATATGAAATATCCGATGTTACAAAATACATTTCAAGTTTAAATATTTTTTAGGTATCATGCAGGCATTGTCCAAAAGAAAGCATTCTAAATGAGAAATTGGCAAGCACATTTTGTCCCACTATCTAATTTAATAAGGATAAAAAATGATAATATGTTTTACTCAAAATTGTCGGTCAACCTTCTTTACCGCGTCCTAAAAAAAACCGGCAGACAAAATGACTGGAAAGCTGCAGGGGGTCGGCACGGTAAAGCAGATAATCAATATTTTACATTAAGGGGGAGTTAAGTTATGAAATCCAGGCGAGTAATTACCAGCGTGCTTTGTGCTACCGTCTTGCTGACGATGGCTTCCGCATGCTCCACGCCACAGTCTTCCAGCAGCTCAAAAGGCAATACACCAGCGTCCTCCGAAAAGATCACCTTGACTTTTTGGAATAACTACACAAACGACACACAGCATGTCATGGCAAACACCATTAAGCAGTGGAACACAGACAATCCGAACATCCAGATTGATGCAAACTCCACGGAGAACAACGCGTACAAGACGAAGATTAAAACAGCAATCGCCGGTAATAGTGCCCCGGACATTATCTATTCCTGGGCAGGCGGGTTCACCAAGACGTTTGTTGACGCAGGAAAAATTCTTCCGCTCGATGAGTATCTGAATGACGGCACAAAAGACAAACTCCTTAACGGAGCACTGACCAACATTACTTTTAATGGCAAAGTTTATGGCCTTACCTATAACCAGCAGGCAGGCGCTCTGTATGTGAACAACGACTTGTTCAAACAGAACAGCGTGAAAATTCCGACAACGTTTGATGAACTGCTGACTGCAGTAAAGACGTTCAAGGCAAAAGGCATTACACCGATGTGCGTCGGTGAAAAAGACGAATGGCCCGGTATGTGGTATTACGACATGATTGCTCTTCGGTCAGCCGGAGCTTCAGCCTGCCTGGATGCTCTGAACAAGAAAGCATCTTACGATCAGGCGCCGTTTACCGATGCAGCGCAGAAACTCGAAGACCTTGTCAGCGCAGGAGCGTTTTCAAAGGACGTTCTGAGTGTCACACGTGATGACTCCGTTGCACAGTTTACTCAGGGCAAAATTCCGATGTACTTCGGCGGCAACTTTGATGCACAGCTCATTGACGAATCCCTGAAGGGGAAGGTCAGTGCAGTTAAATTCCCGACAATCTCCGGAGGCAAGGGCGTCAACACTGAATATCTTGGCGGCGGCGCGGATGCTTTGCTAGTGAGTGCCAATACAAAGTATAAAGAGCAGGCAGTCAAGGCAGTCAAGTACCTTGCAGAAAAGTTCTCTTCCGCCATGTACCAGACAGGCGGCGGGCTCCCCGAGTGGAAATATGATTCGCTCGATCAGTCCAAAATTGATCCGCTTTCCAAGCAGATCATGGACAACATCGTGACGGGCTCGACCGGAAGTGTTCCCGCATGGGATCTGTATCTGACCGGCGACGATGCTCAGACGCATCTTGACCTTGTTCAGAAACTGTTCGGTAAAACAGTTACACCGGCAGATTACAGCAAGCAGATGCAGCAGAAGATTAACAAATCCTGAGACGGCAGATCATAAGGTAACCCAGGTTTTTCCTGTTATCGCTTTGTCCTTAACAGGAAAAATCCCTTTCAAAATTGTATGTCAACCAATCTATGATTCTTGAAAAAGGGAGCCGATGTTTATGGACAAATTACTGAGCAGAAAAAGAACAATCCTTCTTTTCATCCTTCCGACATTTATTCTGTTTACCGTAATTATTGTAGTACCAATCTTCTTTTCCCTCCATTACAGCACTTTGAAGTGGGACGGTTTTTCAAAAGGAGCGTTCGTCGGGTTTGAAAATTATAAAAACCTTTTTGTGGATAACACCGACGGCTTTATCCAGGCGGTTATCAACTCGCTGGTGTTAGCTTTGATTTCCGTCGGCATTCAGCTCCCGATTTCTCTGATTTTGGCGCTGGTTCTTGCAAGGGGAATTCGTGGAGAACGTTTTTTTAGAACGGTATATTTTATTCCGGTCATCATTTCTACAGTCGTTATCGGGCAGCTGTGGATGAAAATTTATAATTCCGATTACGGTATGCTGAACACGGTACTGAAAGCCATTGGGCTTGGGTCTCTTACAGATGCCTGGCTTGCCGACACGAAAACGGCTCTGGCATCGGTTTTTGTCGCCATGCTGTGGCAGTACGTCGGTTATCATATGCTGTTGCTGTATGCTGGTGCAAAATCAATTTCACCGGATATTTATGAAGCTGCACGCATAGATGGTGCTGGCGAAGCAGCAATGGCGTTCCATATAACAATTCCTCTGATGAAGCCAATAATCGCAGTCTGCATTATTTTTGCAGTAACAGGTTCGTTTAAAGCTTTCGACCTAATCTATGTTATGACGAACGGTGGTCCTCTGCATTCTACGGAAGTTCCTACAACCCTGATGTATACAACTATCTTTTCACGCTACCAGTATGGATATGGCAGCGCAATGGCGATTTTCATTATTGTAGAATGCCTTGTCTTTACCCTGGTAATCAATAAACTCTTCAGCAAAAACGTAGTGGAATAAAGAATGGTGATACATATGAAGGCAGATTCTAAACGCGAACCGGGCGTAGGAAAAAAGAAAATAAAAGTTTCGTCCGTAGTCATGTACTTGCTGCTGGGGATATTTGCAGTCATTCAAGTTTATCCGTTAATTTGGCTTTTTCTGTTTTCTTTTAAAGATAACAATGAAATTTTCAGCGGAAATGCCATGGGGCTGCCGCTGGTATGGAGAGCGTCGAACTACTCCGACGTATTGACCAACGGCAATGTTGCAGTTTATCTGTTAAACAGCGTTATCGTAACTGGTATTACTATTGTGCTCTCCACCATCCTGATTACGACCTCGGCTTATGCAATTGCACGCATGCACTGGAAATTGAGTCATGCGTTTCTGAATTTTATTCTTCTTGGCATGATGGTGCCGCTCCATGCAACGCTTCTTCCGCTGTTTATTGTACTGAAAAATTTAGGGCTTCTTAACAGTTACTTGTCCCTGATCCTTCCTTATACGGCCTTTGCGCTGCCAATGGGAATTTTTATTATGGTGGGATTCTTTCAGAATGTTCCGAAAGAAATGGAGGAATCGGCCTGTCTGGACGGCTGCGGTATCTACAGAATGTTTTACAGCATCGTGCTGCCGCTGGTTCGTCCGGCAATCGCCACCGTTGCGATTTTTACATTCCTTTCTGCCTGGAACGAACTGATGTTTGCCAACACATTTGTGAGCAACGACAATTTAAAGACCCTTACAGTCGGCATCATGTCACTTTCCGGCCAACAGGGCACACACTGGGGGCCAATCGGAGCCGGGCTTGTGATTGCTACAGTCCCTACTTTGATTATTTATTTCCTGTTCAGCGATCAGCTACAGAAAAGTGTTATTTCCGGCGCAATAAAAGGCTAAAGCATATGCCCATGCCGCAGCTGCCGGAAAAACC
>JAEZFF010000072.1 GCA_023417635.1 Bacillota bacterium
TGGTGGAGCATAGCGGGATCGAACCGCTGACCTCCACACTGCCAGTGTGGCGCTCTCCCAGCTGAGCTAATACCCCAAACTGCAATTTGCCGTGACTTAACACAGCTATATTATAATACTCTGTTCCACAACAAAATGCAAGGCTTTTCGCAAAAAATAGCCCAAATTTTGTGTTTGAAAGCAAAAGTTGAAAAAGAGGAAAAGTTCTGATACACTTAGTATTAGAAAAAGTATTTTTCTGCCGAATTGTGAGGGTTTTCTATGTCTGACTCTTTAATTACCAAAAAAGCAATGGCTGAATCCATTAAGGCACTGATGAAAAAAAAGAGCCTCAATAAAATTACTGTTTCAGATATTGTGCAGTCCTGCGGTCTGAACCGGCAGACTTTTTACTACCATTTTAAAGATAAATACGACCTTGTAAATTGGATTTACTACAACGAAATTGTTACAACTCTTGCAAAAGCCTCGGAAAACGGTGAATGGGATGACGCCATGCTGAGAGCCTTGAATATTATGAAGCGTGAAAAATTTTTTTACATTGGTTCGCTGAATATGGACGGGCAGAATATCTTTTACAACTACCTGTTTCAGGCAACCAAAGAGATGCTTTTAACAATTATAGCGCAGTTTACAGAAAACTCGCAGCAAGAGCTGAATATGGACTTGACTGACCGAAATTTTATTGCAGAATTTTACACTTACGGCCTTGTCGGAATGGTAATTCAGTGGGCAAAGCAGGGCATGAAGGAACCGCCAAATGAAATTGTAAGCCGCCTGAGGCATTTTATAGATGACAGCGAACGCGTTTCAGCGGCACGCTGCCTCAAAAAATGCCCTGAAGCAAAGCTGCCCTAAAGCTGCACAAATGACACAAGATTTTCTTTTCCGGTCCGCATAATCTGTAAAATATACATCTTACCAAATTTTCTTGATATGCTATACTTAACGCAGAGAATACATACGGTGTGAAAGGGCGATTCTGAGTGCAAAGCGCGGAACTTTCCATTTTAATCCCGGCAAAAAACATTGAAAAAGAAGTTTCCGGTATCCTTGAATTTGCCGCAAAACAGGCGGATGGCCTGGATACGGAATTTATTTTGGTAGACATGGGCTCTTCCGACAAAACAGTGCTGCAGGCGGTAACTGCAATTAAAGAACTGGGCTTGCGCGGTTTCGTCATCCAAAACGGAAGCTCAAATGTACCCTCGGCTTTAAATACAGCTGTTCAAAGGGCAAAAGGGTGTTACCTTACCTTCCTCTTTGCGCGCAGGCTTTACCGTGGCTTTCTTCCTTCTTACCTGGAAACAGCGCAGCGCCTTCAGGCAGATGTTGTGTTTGGCTGTTCTTCCAAAGAGGAAACGCGCATGGCGGAACTGCGAAACATCAGCAGTTCTGTTCATCGCCCGGACGGCGCCAGTTATGCGAAGGAAATTATCCGCCGCAAGCTAAAAATGGACATTGCCGCTGTGTTAGTGCGCAGGGATTTTCTGCTTTCCCGCCCGATTTCATTCGATGAAGAGTGCCCTTTCGGCTATTCAGAAGAATTTCTGCTGAAATGCCTGCTTGCCTCCAAAGTAACGGCGCAGGCGCCTGTTTCCCTGAGGCGCAGCACTGATTTTGAGTTGAAGCGCGGCAAGAGCGGAGAGGTCGGCTTTGCAGTCTTTACGCGTGTAAAAGCCCTGCTGAACATCCGAAGCCTTGTACGGACTTCATCTTCCGACACTGAACTGCTTCGCCTGCTGGAAAAGGAACTGCTTCCATTTACTGTAATGAACTGTATTGATATTGCTCTGCGTGAAGGGATCAGCCACCACACCATCAGGAACTTTTTGCATTCTTCCGGATACGATCGGCTGCTTACAGTCGATCGGAAAAGCAGTCCCGACCTTCGAAAGCAGATTTTTCGCTGGAAAGTCATGCCCGGGTTATACCGGGCATGACTTTCTTTTACTGTAAACTCTTGTAAAAAATTAACGGGTTCTTCTTGACATTGTATACTATGTAATGTATTATATATGTCAATAGGAGGCATTACATTGGATGTTCAAATTAAAAAAGGTATGCTTGACGTTTGTGTCCTCGCAGTCCTCAAGCGCGGCGACTCCTATGGCTACCGGATTATCCGCGATATTTCCGGCTGCATCAAGATTTCAGAATCAACACTTTACCCTATTTTAAAACGTCTGGAAACAGAAGGGTGCCTTTCGCCCTACTCTGTCGTACACAACGGGCGCCTGAGAAAATACTACCACCTTACGTCAATCGGGGAAATGCATATCCAAAGCTTTCTTCAGGAATGGGACGAAATAGTGCAGATTCATGATTTTATTACGCAGGAGGAAAACATGAAATGAGCAAGGAGCAGTTTTTAAGAACGCTTCACAGTCTGCTGAAAAATCTTCCGGAAGACGAGTTGGAGCGCATCATCGGCTATTACCGGGAAATGATAGAAGACAAAGTCGAAAGCGGTCAAACGGAGCAGCAGGCAGTTGCCGGGCTGGGGGACATCCGCGCACTGGCACAGAAGATTCTGGCGGAGAACCCGAACCGCAGACCGAAAAATACCGGCAAAATTGCGGCAATCTGTATTGCATCCATTCTCGGTGCAGTTTTTATTCTCAGCATCGTTCTAGCCGCTTTTCGGAACTTTCATGTGGTCGCCTCAGTACCGGCAAATATGCAGTCAGACGCAGCAATGACCGATTCTTCAGCCTGGTCAGCTTCTGCTGCCGATAACCCATCTTCCACACACCTCGGTCAGAGTGGCCACTATAAAACCTACCAGGTAAATAGCAGCGGCATCTCAAATATTGAACTGGATGTAAAAGAAAAAGCCATTGTGATTGAACCCGGAAACGACAGCCGAATTACCGTCTCCTATATTCCCGGCGGCGGCCATGACTACCAGTTTTCCTGCAGCGGCGGTACTCTGAAAATACAAAATGAAGTCGGCATCAGAAATCCATTTCGAATTTCACGGGATGACGAAACGGAACCGGACATCTTCATACAGGTACCGTCGCCTTACATTGGGAACATCCGGGCCAATACAACAAACAGCTACATCCTTGCAAAAAATTTAAAAAAGCTCAATACGCTTCACCTGAAAACAAATGACTCTTACATTAAGCTGTCTTCTCTCGCCGCACAGGCCGTTGAAATTGACACACGAAATGCCACAATAAACCTCGACTCTGTTTCGGCTTCTTCCCATCTTACGGCGACAACGCAGAATGCTGTTATCAGACTTGCTGACACAGATTCGCCGGATACTTTACTGCAAACGGAAAACGCCATGATTATTGGGACAATACACGGCAAAGAGGAAGACTATACGGTTGACGCAGAAACTACAAACGCCATCAGTAATCTTACAAACAGCACTGGAGGAAGCAAAAAGCTAACCGTCAAAACAACCAACGCGATTATTAATGTAAAATTTGAAGGCTAGCAAAAACAATTGAACGCCACCTTGCAAATTCAGATTTTATGTGAAAACATTTTCCGGGCCATATCAGGCATAATTTTTTCCGCCAAAACAGCAGGAAGCCTCTTTCATTTTTTCAAATGAAAGAGGCTTCTTTTTTTATTCCGCCGGTTTTTCCCCTGCATACTATAAACTGAGGTGATTTTTTATGGTACGGGATCTCTCTCCGGAAGAAATATCATACCTTGCAACTTCCTTTGCCGTCGCACTTACAAAAGATCTCGACCGCGCTTCCATAAAAGTCATGTGCTCCTTTTTCGTCAGTGTGGTCAGTTCGCTAAACCTTATCATTGCACAGCGCGGCCTTCTGAAAGAGCCACCCCCACCCCCCTGCGGCGGATGCGGGGAACCGCCAAGAAATTAAGGTTTCTGCGTTACCGGTACCATTTGCGCAGAAGCAGCCAAAAACGTACAAACCCTTTGCGAAACTCTTTTTTCTCTGCGCACAGTTCCTTGCTGGTAAGCGATGGGTTAATCCAGTCCACCGTAAGCTCTCGCCAGGGGACGCCGCTTTGCTCAGTGTAAAACAGAAGTTCCGCACATTCAAGCCAAAAAGGGCCGCGGCAGCAAAGGGGGTACAGCACTTCAGCAGTTTCCCTGCGAAACAGCTTAAACGGACAAAAAGGATCGCTGCACTGAAAGCTGAACAGGAAGCGTGCTGCACGCCGTACCCGGCAAGCCGTTCGCCAAAACTTTTTTTGCACCTTCAAGATGGAAAAGCGGCGGAAACGCGAACCATTCACAGCTTCAATGACGCTGTCTTCAAACATCTGGTCAGCGTACAGCAGATGCTCCAGCCCTGCGGAAAGGTCAAGATTCAGGAAACCGATAATATCGCAGGTATTTCTCAAAAGTACGGCTTCCATAACGGGGCATCCTTCCAGCTTCGGGATATACTCTACATTAGCACAGCCAGCCGCGATTGCCCGGCTCATTCGTTCGGTGCCATCCGCAGAACCGCAGTCCGCTATTGTAATCTGGTAACGGCCCCGAAAGTATTCTTCACAGAAATCGGAAGTCCTGCGGATGCCGCGGATCAGCCTTGTTTCATCGTTTTTTACCGGGAAAACGATATTTACGGTGCCCATGGAATGCCCCCTGTTCCGCAGCTGCGGTGAATTAAGACTTGCAAAGCATTCCTGCATTTTCATTTTTCGGCTGCTGAATCTTACACGGTCTTCCGACCGGATTTTCTCTGACCTCCGGTTTCTTTTCCTCTCTATCATATTGGAAGCAAAGTGGATTTATGCCGATTTCAGGTTCAGAGGCCAGTCCGGTACAGCGGTATTACATTGATGACAGGCACTTCGTACGGGTGAACCGCTTTCACCGCGCGAATTGTGTCATCGACTTTTTCACGGCGGCAGATGACTTCCACCTTGTACTCCGTTCCGGTACAAAGTTTATTTTCTTCACCATTGTATGGGCTGCTGCCTGGAAGCGGTCGCCAACAGCCTTTTGATTCGCTGTAGGAAAGGCAGCAGTCATAATTCCCCACATGGCCCGCGTCAACGCTCTGAAGCGCCTTCCGCAAAGCTTCGAAATGTGTTGCAGGGATATAAATTTCCATTTTGCAGAATTCAAAATCCATTTTAAAAACTCCTTACTAAAAAATAAACCCGCAAAGCGCTTTCGGCGCCTAGCGGGTTTGCTGCTATTCTTCCGGTTTGGCTGTAACCGTGCTTTTTTCAAGCAGCTGTACTGGATGGTACGAAAGCTTTGATTTGCGCAGGCCTTCGTCCCCCACATCTTCTTCCCGGTTCACAAATTCGTCGCCTTCCTGCGCGAAATGCTTCAAAAATTCCTGCACCGTCAGCTGGTATACGCCGGTGTACTGAATATCTGCTTTCTCGACATGGACAAAGATTGTATCGTTTACCCGTTCGCCAACTGAAAAAGAAACAATTTTTCCGTCTGTTTCCAAAAAGCCGCCAAAAAGGCCGTACCGGCTGTAGTTATCGAGCAGTTCCATGGTACGCAGGCTCTCTTCCTGGGCGACCGCGCCGGGCTTCTCATAAGCGATGCTGAAATCCCGGTAAAATTCGCGCACACGCGGAAGATTCTCTTCTGTGATTGTCTGGAACGAGTACCCGGGGTAAAGTTTTTGAAATTTATGAATATGGTTTCGCTGCCCGTCATATTTTTTCCCATGAAAAAGCAGTAAATCCTGGGTACGGTAAAGATAGTCGAACCAGTCGCGCTCCGAACGAATTTCAGCATCCGGGAAATGACTGAGAAGAAGCGGAATGGAATTCTTCGGGACTGTGCAGAATACCAGCGGTATTCCTTGCTCACCGCAGAAAAGGTCAAGCTCGTCCAACGCGGCATCCTGGTTCTCCCCCAAAGGAACTGTAAACGCCGTTTCCCCATTCAGGTAATGCACCTGAAACAGCAGCGTATTCCGAAAAATCGTAAATGAAGTGTGGAAAAATTCACGCCACATGAAGATGCCGCCGATGGAATAATCGCAAATTCTGGAATGCTGAAGCTCCAAAAAAGGCCGAACTGTTTCAATATCGTCAAGAGTAAGTTTTGCAAAATTTAACATAAAAAAGTCCCATTATATTTATTGGCGCTTTTCGTGCTGCCGCACGGCCTGCGCTGTTTTTACAGTATAGCCTCATCTGTTTTAAAAATCAAGGCGAAAGGTTTAAGAATCGTAGTCATCTAGAAAATGATGCATTTCTTTTCCCTTACGGTAAGCAATCACTGTTTCAAGATTCACATTTTCAACACTGTGAAAAATGTTTTTTTCTACATTCGGGTTCTCCGCGTGGAGCTGACGAATCAGGCGCTTCATCTCCTGCCGCTTAGAACTGCTTGCACCCTGCGCGCAGTTTTCGGTAAAACGGCAGGCACACTGCAGAAACTGGAGGCTATTGTATCTTTTCCACGCAATGATGTCATCTTCCCGCACAAGGTAGAGCGGGCGTATCAGCTCCATGCCGCTGTAATGAGCACTGTGCAGCTTCGGCATCATGGTGCGCACCTCCGCGCCGTACAAAATGCTCATAAGAATTGTTTCGATGACATCGTCAAAGTGATGCCCAAGGGCAATTTTGTTGCAGCCAAACTCCTGCGCGTGGCGGTAAAGGCATCCGCGGCGCATTTTGGCGCAAAGATAGCACGGCGAACGGTCCTGATCCGCAACGATTTCAAAAATCTTTGTTTCTACAATCTGAACCGGAATGTGCAGCGCTTTGGCGTTCTGCTCAATCAAGTTTCTGTTCTCTGCATTATAACCGGGGTCCATCACCATATAAACCGCTTCAAACGGAAAATCGCTGTATTTTTGCAGGCGCTGAACACATTTGGCCAGCAGCATGGAATCCTTGCCGCCGGAAATACAGACAGCAATGCGGTCGCCTTCCTGTATCAGTTTGTATTTCTTAACGGCTGAAAGAAACGGAAGCCAAATCTTCCTGCGGTATTTCCGCACAATGCTGTTTTCCGCCTGTTCATAAAATTCCATTTTACTTTTCCTCCGGGCAATTTCTGCAGAGCGGCGATTTCTTTAGACTTCCCGCCCTGCGTCATACTCTTATTGTACCATTGTATGTCAGAGCAAGCAACGGGCGGGCAAACACCGGATTGTTATGGTATAGAAGAAATAATTTTAAAATTTGAGAGACAATTTAGTTGTAATATGGTAAAATGGGTTTTATAGGAATATATGGGCTTAAAATTGCATTAAGAAGGATGTGTGCGGGGATGAACCGGTACTCAGCGTGTTTCAGGGAATTAACAAATACAGATAAATTTAAAATTATCGTTACCGGCGGTCAGCGGATTAAAAATGATTCCTCACTGAAAAGCCAAAGTATCAAGCAGGAAGCCATTCCAATGCAGGCAGCAACGAATCCAAGCCCGAATGCAGGCAAAAAGAAAGACAGCAGTCAACGAGAATTCGACCTTTGCTGGATTCTTATTACCGTCTTAATCTGCTGCATTGTAAGCTTGTTAAGCCGCATTGCTTCCCCCGGAAACCTTCTCTACAAAGTGATTGACGTCATCTTTGCCGTTGTGGCGGTCGTGGGAATTTCGAAGCTTTTTCACATGGCTTCCAATATTCGTGCGAGCAGCAGCCGGCGCGTTCAGCCAAGCGGCAGTCAATGCCGATGCACTCAAGTAGTTGTCAGCACGGCTCCACGGCCAACCGAACCGCTTCCGGAGCAAAACGTACAGGCAGCAACGGATGACTTTAAGCCCGGAACAGCCGGCATGCGCCACGGATTTCTGATGATTGATGCTGTTACAAAAACGGTACACGCCTATAGCTACAAGAAGGATGAACAAAACAGCGAAAAAATTGAAAAGCAGCCGGATGCAAGCGGCGTGCTAAAATATCTGATTGCATACCGGCACGAGAAAAGCGGCAAATGGAATGTAATCACCTGCGGAAGCAACAACCGAAGGTATAACTATACTGTTAAGGACCTTGGAACCGGTGCATTTTCCATCCTAAAGGAAGGCAGGTATGATGTCTATGGAATAGCAAATGACGATATTCCGAACGCCAGGGACTCAATGGAGAACGTTCTGGCGGCTTTGGCAGGCGACCAGTAAGCGGGCTGAAATGATGCCACCCGCCGTTTTTTCCGGCGATACGATATTTTCAAAACCGCATTCCAAGAGTTTTTCCTTGACTTCAAAACTGAACGCGGTATAATTTACCTGTAAGGCACAAAAAGTGCAATGCAGAAGCTAGGTGCGGGAACACCTGCCTCCTGCATACGGAGAGCACACTCCATACGCAACCGAATCATCGGCACATTGCGATTTCTATTATACCGCCTGTTCCATTATTTGTACAGGGGGAAAATGGGAACCAGTCTGTACCTTTGCAGCGCTGTATATGGATGAAGAATCCGTATACAGTGCTTTTTTGTGCCTTGCGGCAGCCGGAACCCGGTGAAGCAGCATTTAGCTTACGCAACCGGCGGCGGCTGCCTTTTGTGAAAATATTGGTGAATGAAAAACAGCACAGTCGGTTACCCTTAACCCCAGTTGCTTTCCGGTAATTCGGCAATGCTGCTTTTCAATTTCTATCTGCATTTTGTATTATAAAAATTATTTGCGGCAAAATTAAAGCCGCAATTCGG
Organism: Bacillota bacterium; assembly: GCA_023417635.1. GTDB lineage: Bacteria > Bacillota > Clostridia > Oscillospirales > Acutalibacteraceae > Thermocaproicibacter. The sequence continues at coordinate 8,593 of JAEZFF010000072.1, forward strand.
CATTCCTGCTGAAATGTGGCTCTTGCTTCTATCTCATTCGGTTCTATCCAGGATATTTCCTATGTCACACTCTGTCTAAACTGAAAGAAAATATGATGGAATACCTGCCAGAGTGCTTTACCCGGCAAAAATGAATGTTTTAGGTATCGCTTTCCATTAACTTGCCTGTTTCTTCTTTTATTTCCAAAACACCCGCGCTAACGCCCTGAATTGCCTGTACCTGTTTTTGGGTAATCGCCGTGTTGTCACGAATCTTTTCTGCAATTTTGGAAATAGAAGACTTCATTTCATCCAAGATTTGGTTTATATTTTTCAAAGAATTGTTTGAATCCGTTGACAGCTTGCCAATTTCCTGTGCAACTACACCAAAGCCTGCGCCGTATTTTCCAGCCCTGGCAGCCTCTATGGAAGCATTCACCCCTAAGAGCATGGTTTCATCAGCAATTTGCTTTACTGTTTTCACGACCTGGTTTACATTCTTAATGGATTCTTCGGCATGATTCGTCATACCTTCAATTTTCTGTGAATGCTGAAGAACATCTTCACTTCCAGAAGAAATCTGCTGCATCGTGGTGGAAATCTCGCTTACTTTATTCACGACATTTTCGATAATTTCCTGCTTGCGCTTGTCTGTACGGTATTTTTGATATTCTTCCCTCACGATGATGGTTGCAAGCTGCTGAAGCGGACGCATCTGAATTGGATCTCCGGTTAAGCCAATACAACCCAGTCTTTTTCCGGAATACATGACAACTCCATTGTACCCAGGCAAGGTTCCTTCCAAGTTCTGAGCTTCTTCCACACTGATGGCAAGTTCGTTGATTTCCCCAGACATAATTCTCCTGGCGCCTTCATGAACCTGACCCAGACGCTGCGGCTGCATTGTTGCAATGATGACGCCACCCTGACCCATAAAATTTACATTTTTATTGGTCACCTGATGCAGCATCTGCACAATCTTTTCAGCAATTTCTACGGGAAAATCATTTTTTTCGTCCATACTTTTTTCTCCTTAGAACACAATTTTATTAGTATTTATCTTCACGGGCGCATAAAATTTTAGACACCATGCAACCCTGGAGTAAATAAGTTACAGCACAGATAACCCTTACCGACAAAACAGGATTTCTGCCGGTAAGGGTTCATGCACCATATGAGTAGGTATTGCCAGAGGTATGGAAGTCAGCAGTTTATTCTGCAAATTCCTTGACTAGCTTATTAAATTTAGCCGGGTCATCCCAAAACAGCATATGACCGCAGTCCTCGAAGAATTCCACTCTGCCGTTTTGAACCTTTTCGCCAACATATGCGCTGCCCTGCCAAGGGAAAACGTTGCTCTTTCTTCCTACCAGAACTAAAGTCGGGATACTGATATATGGAAGGAAGTCCCTCCAGTCAAGATTGGTATGATCCCGCATAATATCAATTTTAACTCTTGCCGGGCATTTCATGATTTCATCCGCTAAGAACTTAAGTTCCTCTTCTGATGGCGTATGGTTCAGCAGGCCCTTAACCGTTCCCTCAGCGCTGGCTCTTTCCGCATACGTCAAGTCCCCGCACAGCCTGATGAAAGCTTCTGAATCATAACAGCCGGTTTGTCCCCACTTCCAGTCTGGGCCAATGTACTGAGCAGGCGACTGATCAACGCATACCAGTTTTGAAACACGCTCGCTGCCAAACATTTCAAGATAGGACCACAGAATGGAAGCACCCATGGACCATCCGATTGCTGTTACATCCTTTAAGTCCAAATAGATGAGCAAATCCTGAATGTCCTTGGCGAATCTTGAAAGCCTGTAACCGTGGTCCGGCTTGTCCGATTCCCCATGGCCTCTTAAATCCATGGTAACAACCTTAAAGTGCTTTGAAAGTTCCCCTGTATTTTTGTCAAAGAATCTGCTGCTGCAAGCCCAGCCAGGTATGAACAGCAGCGGCTTCCCTTCCCCTTTTACGTCATAAAAGATGTTTACATTGTCGCTGGTTTTAAATGTACTCATGTTTTTACTCCTTTTACTTCGATAATTTGTTCGAATGTTTTCGCGGCAGTAATTGAAATCACTGCGAATCATAAATACTGCAATGCAATGCCGAATTCATGAAAGAATGGAGGCTGAAGCGTTAACCCGGTATCATTCGACGCCATAATTGGAGTTGTTATAAGGCATTTTTGCCAATAAAGTTGAAGGAAAGCAATATCTTTAATATAATGTTATCAAACTTACCTAGAGAATGCATTATATCAATCAGACAAAATACGGCACTGATTTTATACTGTCAGCACAATCAGCGCACTTTTTCTGCTTCGTTTTGTTCCTGAGCTCAAAATATTGGGTAAATACTACTCTGGCGACGCTAAATATGATAGAATAACTATATTGATTACAGAAAAGAAAATCCATGTCGGACCAACTTGGAAGAGCCTTTTTCGAAGACAGAATCAGTTAAAAACAATAACACTATAGCTTTCATATTGGGCTTTAACCGCATTTCGAAAAGCCTATTTTTAATTAGTTGAGGTAACAAGAATGATTTTAAACCAACAATTTGCTCAGAAATTTGTGGACAGCATCATCAGCAACATCGGCTATAATGTGAATATTATGAACCAGAATGGAATTATTATAGCAAGCGGTTCAAAAGAAAGAATCGGAAGTTTCCACAAAGTTGCTTTGGAAGTAATAAAGCTTCAAAAAAGGATTGACGTAACGGACACACAGTGTGATGGAGTGAAAATCGGCATTAATATGCCGTTTTACTTTAATAGTAAAATGGCCGGTGTAATAGGCATCACCGGGAAACCGAGCATACTGGAAAACATCGCTTCCATGGTGAAAATGATGGCAGAGATTATGCTGGAACAAGAGTATTTAAAAGAACGGGTTTATTTCAGCCAAAATCAAAATACTTTTTTTATTAATAAATTGCTCAGCGAAAACTCAGAAGACAGCTACTCCGAAATATACCGATGGAGCGGAAGATTAGGATATAGTATGGATTTGCCCCGATGTGTCTGCTTAATTACCGCAAAAATCCCTCGTGATACAAAAGATCCTTTTATGCGGAAAGAGAACATGAGCAACACGATTCTGTCAGAGATAAAGTCTTTGCAATCAACCGACCCGCAGGATATTTTTTCGGAAAGTGATATTGACAAAATTATAATTTTAAAAAGTTTAAAGTCTAAAAACGAATTCGCTTCTGAGAAATTAAGAAACTACCTGGAAGATATTATTGAATTAATCCATACAAAGCATGGCTTAGACCTCGTTGTAGGCGTAGGAAGCCCTTATACAGAGCCGATTAAAAATCTTAAGACAAGCTACGCAGAAGCACAGGCCATGTTAGACCTTGCGGTAAAATCAAGTTGCAAAAACAAAGCAATTTTCGTCACGGACCATATACCGGAATATTTGTTCTACCAAATACCGCAGGACAGGCTTCAGCATTTTTTAGCACCGTACAGCGATCAGTTAAAAGAAAATGCAGAACTGAAAGAAACCGTACAGGGCCTTGTTGAGAATGACATGAATATTGTCAGCACCTCCAAGCAGCTGCATTTGCACAGAAATACCGTTGTTTTCAGGCTGGAAAAGCTAAAAGACATGTTCCATATCAATCCTTTGCACAACAGTGAAGACAGGGCCCTGCTGGAAATCATTGATTTATATTTAAGGTTCTACAGTTAAAATTACCCAGACACAAGTCGGGTGAAGAATATGGAAAGTCCTTTCGGCCTGCTTTTTCGGCTTTCTCAAATCATTCCCGCCGCCGCTAAGGTACTTTTTAAGCCGCATACCAAGAGTTTTCCCTTGACTTCAAAACTGAACGCGGTATAATTTACCTGTAAGGCACAAAAAGTGCAATGCAGAAGCAGGTGCTGGAACACCTGCCCCCTGCATACGGAGACATACGCTCCATACGCAACCGAATCATCGGCACATTGCGGTTTCTATTATACCGCCTGTTTCATTATTTGTACAGGGGGGAAAATGGCAGCCGACATGGGTCTTTGCAACGCTGTATATGGATGAAGAATCCGTATACGGCGCTTTTTTGTGCCTTGCGGCAGCCGGAAAACGGTGAGGCAGCATTTGGCCTGTCCCACCTGCGGCTGTCCTTTGTGAAATTATTGGTGGATGAAAAGCAGCACAGTCGGTTACCCTTAACCCCAGTTGGATTTCGGTAATTCGGCAAGTGCTGTTTTTCATTTCATATTCGCATTTTGTAGCGTGAGAGTAAAAATTGTTTTTAATAAAGTAAGGGCCACAATCCGGCATTTTTGCTGCGATTGTGGCTCTTGCGTTTTATTCCCACTCGCAAAATGAAACTTAATTCTAAACGCTTTTGTTTGGGAGATTTGATATCATTTGATTTTTCCTGATACCTATTATCCTTATCCTATGGGCTTGCCGAACTTTTGCTATCATTTGGCTATCAAGGAAATGGCTATCAACGGTAAAATTAGATTGGTTTCTCTGGTGGTTTACAACTACATTTTACCACGAAAGACAGGGAAATGCAATAACCTTCCTCGCTGTGGTGTATCAAGTGATCTTACTGAACATATGGCGCACCTTGTCCAGGCGGCTGTTTGGACGGCGGGGCTGGATGACCGGCTCGCCGACAGTGGCCTGATACCCTTTCAGTTCCGTCAGGCATACGCTCCGCCCGTTGGTGTAAAAGGCCAGATCAGTACGGTATGCCTGTATGCAGCGGACGGGAATCTCGCCAGTAAAGACAACTTCATCCTTTTTTACCTGGGCCGTTTCAATGGTGGCACAGTATTTCGGCGCATCATGATAAGCCCTGGAAAGGTATTCCTGGGGTGCATAGAGGGTGAAGGAGAGATAAGGTTCCAGCAACTGCGTCCCTGATTCCTTCAATGCCTGTTCCAATACAATCGGGGCCAATGAGCGAAAGTCCGCCGGCGTGCTGACCGGGCTATAATAAAGCCCGTATTCAAAGCAAATCTTACAGTCCGTTACGTTCCAGCCACACAAGCCTTGCTCCAGACCGTAACGGATACCATCCCTGACAGCGTTTTGAAAACTCTGGTTCAAGTATCCCAGCGAAACCCGGCTCTCGTATTGTACACCGGAGCCAAGCGGGAGTGGTGTAACAGACAGTCCGATGGATGCCC
>JAEZFF010000064.1 GCA_023417635.1 Bacillota bacterium
TTCTCCATCCAGTGGTAATAAATCTTAGAGAAACGTTCCGGAACGAATTTGATTTCTCCATCTTTTACTGCCTGAATGGCCGGTTCGGCAAGAGGCTTCATCTTTACAAACCACTGTTCGGAAACACGCGGCTCAACAAATGTTCCACAGCGGTAGCAGGCGCCCACATTGTGCTTAATGGGCTCTACGCGCACAAGGAAGCCCTGTGCGTCAAGGTCGGCAACAATCTGCTTACGGGCTTCAAGGCCTGGCAGGCCGGCATATTTTCCGCCGTTTTCATTAATGCTGCCGTCGTCGTTCATAATATTGATTACTTCGAGATTATGACGCAGGCCAACTTCAAAGTCATTCGGATCATGTGCCGGGGTAATCTTCACTACGCCGGTTCCAAAATCTCGCTCAACATAATTATCTGCAATGACTGGAATCTTACGCCCAACAAGCGGTAGAACCAGCATTTTGCCAACGATGGACTTGTAGCGGTCGTCTTCCGGGTTAACCGCAACAGCAGTATCGCCGAGAAGGGTTTCCGGCCTGGTCGTGGCAAGTTCCAAAAAGCCACTGCCGTCTTCAAACGGGTAGCGCAGATGCCAGAAGGAGCCGTCGTGCTCCGCAAACTCCACTTCGGCGTCGGAAATGGATGTTTTGCAATGCGGACACCAATTGATAATCCGTTTTCCACGGTAAATAAGGCCCTTCTCATACAGGCGGCAAAAGACCTCGCGCACTGCCTTAGAGCAGCCTTCATCCAGGGTAAAGCGTTCACGGTCCCAGTCGCAGGAAGAGCCAAGCTTTTTCAACTGCTCCACAATACGGCTGCCATACTTATCTTTCCACTGCCAAGCGCGTTTCAAAAACGCGTCGCGGCCAATCTGCTCTTTGGTAAGGCCCTCTTTGCGCATGGCCTCCACAATCTTTGCTTCCGTCGCAATGGAAGCATGGTCGGTACCCGGAATCCACAGGGCACTGTAGCCTTGCATACGGCGCCAGCGAATCAGAATGTCCTGAAGTGTTTCGTCCAGCGCATGGCCCATATGAAGCTGGCCGGTAATATTCGGCGGCGGGATGACAATCGTGTATGGCTTTTTCTGTGGGTCACGCTCAGCATGAAAATACTTCCCGTCGAGCCAAGATTTATAGATCCTGTCTTCAACTTCCTGGGGGTCATAGGTTTTTGCCAACTCCCTGCTCATGTTCTTTATTCCTTCCTCCGTCTATACTGATAATACGGGAAAACCGCATGGAATGATATACCTTTTATTATGGCATTGCAGGACCGGTTTGTCAAATCTTTATCCAACCGGAACCGGGGCACCGCAGCTTCTAACTATGGCAAGGTCTGCCGCCACTGCCGCACAGAGTGCAAGGGGGACATCCTCGGTGCGCGCAATGGTAACCGCATAGCAGTCGCCATGCACATTCCAGCACCGGGCATGTGTCATAACCGTTTGCTGTGTAGCGTGTGGGCTGCCGCTTAGAATATCAAATGAATGTGTAGAAAGGCTTCCCCTAAAATGCCAGTTAATTCCCTTGAACTGCACCGCCCTGCGCGGCGACGCCTGCGGCCGTATAGAAACCCGGATGCGGCGCACTCCGCTGGAAATCAGAAAGCGGTATGTATCGGAAAGGCAAACACCCTGCATATGGGCAGCATTCACACCAACTTCGGTCTGCAAAACCAGGCGGCAGCTAAGAACTGTGTATGTGCCGGTCACCCGGTAAACAATATTTCCGCTGTGGTCCAGCACCGAAAAAAAGCACTGCGGTCCGTTTTCCGATTTCAAGTAATACTGCATGCGCATCCTCCTTTCAGAACTTTTCTATTTCATGAATATCATATCATTTTTTTGCCTCGGCGGCAACAAAAAACACAGAATGCGAATTTGGGAAGAAATGTGCTATAATAATCAAAAAGAAGCCCTTTTTATCATGAGGTTCTTATGATTCAGTATAATGCGACAGGAGATATACAAATATGAAATCAATTTTTCGGCTCCGGCGGCTCTGGCTGCTGCTGACCTTTCCGGCTGCTTTTGCTTTACTTGCCCTGGCTGCCAAAGGCAGTTTTGCGGAATGGTATGCGGAAAATATTTACCCTGCCCTTTCACTTTTCGGAAACAGGATCAGTGCATTTGCCCCAATTTCCATTGCAGAATTTGTTTTTTTCTTTTTTCTGATCTTTTTTGCGGCGGCACTGGTACGTTTTTTAATCCGCATGATTCGCGGCAGTGGACAGCGATTGGAAACAGCAGGAAGATTTGTCGTCAACCTGCTTTGTGTCTGCGGCGTTTTATTTTTTCTTTTTACCATAGACTGCGGAATCAATTACCACCGCAGCACCTTTGCGGAAACCTGCGGCCTGCCAATGAAAGGATCACAGGAATCGGAGCTTGTAACCCTTTGCAAAACACTTGCCTCTGACTCGAACCGCCTGCGGGCTCAGACTGATGCGGACAAGCAATCCGTTATGCAGCTGCGTGACCGGATTTATTCGAAAAACGCCAACACAGCGCGCGTTTCCGTAAACAGCCTTGCGAAGGATTATCCTCTGCTGAAGCCGGGATACAGTGCACCGAAATCGGTCTATGCTTCAAAGCTGATGTCGTACTTTAACATAACGGGAATATTTTTCCCATTTACCTTTGAAGCTAATGTAAACACCGATGTCCCGGAATATACCATTCCATTTACCATGTGCCATGAGCTTGCCCATCTGCGCGGCTTTATGCGTGAAGATGAAGCCAACTTTATTGCCTACCTGGCCTGTGAGAAAAGCAATAACAAAGATTTCCGCTATTCCGGTTCAGCAATGGCTTTTACTTATGCTTCAAATGCGCTGTATGCGACAGATGCAAAAGCGGCAGATAAAATTTCTTCCGGTCTAAGTGATGGAGTCCACCGGGATTTGCAGTTCGACAGCAACTATTGGAACCGCTTTAAAGGGCCAGCAGCCGACGCCGGAAACAAGGTAAACAACAGCTACCTGAAAGCCAACAATCAAAAAGACGGTGTTCAAAGCTACGGGCGGATGGTGGACTTGCTGCTTGCCCTGCAGCGTGCTGGAAAGCTTAAATAACATTGGATGCCGTCCTCATGGCTAACAGTTTCTTATTGCTCAACGGAAACAATTTGCCACTGTATTCTTCAGAAAACAGGATGAAAAAAAGAGCGGCTTTTCACCGCTCTTTCCATGAATAGCAGCGCGGCTGTCAATTCTGGCTGCGCTGTGAATTTTTAATCTCCTGCCGAAGTTTGCGTGCTTCTACTAAAAGCTGTGCCAAAGAATCATCCGTGCGCTTCATCAAATCATCGACATACTCGTTGGTCACGCGGCGCATTTCGCGCGACTTTGTCTGAGCCTGCGATGTGATTTCGGCGGCACGCTGCTGTGCCTCACGCGTAATTTCATCCTTTGCGACCAAAGCCTTCGCGCGTTCCTGCGCAACACGGATGGATGTGTCCGCTTCGCGCTTTGCGTCAGCCAAAATCTGTGTGCGGTCAGCTACAATAGCCTTTGCCTGATGGACTTCCTGCGGCAGAAGCTCGCGCATCTCCTGCAGAATTTGGCGAACCTGCTCGCCATCCAGTACCGCTCTGCCATGGCTCAGCGGAAGGCTCCAGGCCTTTTCGACCATGTTATCCAGCTCGTCTATCAAATCATCTATGCTCATTCTGTTTTCCTCCTGTGCACAAACGCTCTTTGATATCGCCTAAAATACACTCCGGCACAAAATTTGAAATGTCACCGCCAAAGCAGGCAACTTGCTTCACTCCGCTGGAACTCAGGAACATATTTTCGGCTGTGGTGTTTAAAAAGACTGTTTCAAGTTCCGGGTTCAGCTTTTTGTTGATAAGGGCCATCTGAAACTCGTACTCGAAGTCAGACATCGCCCGCAGGCCCTTGACGATTGCTGTGGCGTGGCGAATCTTTGCGTAATCTGCCAAAAGCCCGTCGAACCCGACGATTTCCACTTTGTCCATTCCCACGGTGCAGCGCTCCAGCAACTGGATGCGCTCTTCCAGCGTGAACGCCGTATGTTTCGCCGGGTTAACCAGCACGGCAACGATAACATGGTCAAAGATTTTGCACGCGCGGGTGATAATATCCATATGGCCCAGCGTTACAGGGTCAAAACTGCCTGGGCAAATAGCTGTTTTCACTGCTCCGTCACATCCTTTTTGCGGTAAATCGTCAGCACAATTTTTCCATAGCGGTATGACTTCACACAGTGGAAATTGCCCGCTTCTTCCGGCATCTTTTCGTCGGACGGGCTTTCCGCGATAATGGTGCCGCCTTCGTTCATACGCTCCGCTGCAAGCGGCAGTGCCTTCTGAAGCAGGCCCGTGCGGTACGGCGGGTCAAGGAAGGCTAAATCGAATGGTTCTCCGCTGCGCATCAGGTAAGCGGCATAATCCATATTTTCAAATTTTGCACTTTCAGTGAAACCGCAGGTTTCAACATTTTGGCGCACAATGTCAAGAGATGCACGGCTGGAATCGACGAAAACAGCTTCTTTTGCGCCGCGGCTGAGTGCTTCAATGCCAATCTGGCCAGATCCGGCAAAAAGATCTAATATGCGCCGGCCTTCTATTTGGAACTGCAAGATACTAAAAAGCGCTTCTTTTACTCGTTCCGGCGTAGGGCGTACAGCCTCGCCTTCCCGGGTCGCCAGCCGCCTTCCGCGCGCAGAACCGGTTATTACTCTCATAGATTTCCCACCTTAGAGATAAAGTTTGTTTGCATAACACAGGTATCATTATCCCATGAACCGCAGGCTCTGTCAACTTGTTCCGAAAAGAGCCTTTATTTTTTTTCGGCGTCCTGCGGGTGAAAATAATCGTAAACGCTTTGTGCCGCCGGTTCCGTCATAGTCGGTGCATGAATCAGCTCTTCCAAGTCGGCATTGCCGATGGCGGCTACGGTTCGGAACCTCTTCAGCAGTGCCTTGGCACGCGCCGGCCCCACACCTTCAATGGAAAGCAGCGTGGAAGAAATAGATGCTTTTTTGCGCAGCTGCCGGTGATAGCCAATGGCAAACCGATGCACTTCATCCTGTATGGTAGAAACAAGGGTAAAGGCGCTCCGGTTGGAGTTAATAGCGATTTCCCCGCCGTTTTTCGCAATGGCACGGGTTCGGTGACGGTCATCTTTCACCATTCCGAAAAGCGGGATAGTGACACCGGCTGCATCCAGCACAGGCTGTACGGCAGAAACATGGCCGCGGCCGCCGTCAAGCAAGATCAAATCCGGCAGGCGGCCAAATCCTTCGCCGTTTTCTTTATTTTTGAAATATTCCTGCAAACGGCGGGCAATCACTTCCCGCATGGAAGCGTAATCATCCTGCCCCACAACCGTTTTTATTTTGAACCGCCGGTAGGCGGAACGAAGAGGCCGTCCGTTTTCAAAAACGACCATGCCCGCAACATTTTCTTCCCCGGCCAGGTTGGAAATATCGTAAGACTCAATATAAGCGGGCGGCTTTGGAAGGCCGAGAAGCCTTGCCAGTTCGTCAAGTGCAGAGGTTTCGCGCCCCGTGCGCCCCGTTTGCTGAGCCAACTGCTCCGCCGCATTGCTGCGGCACATCTCCGTAAGTTTTGCCTGCTCACCCTTCTGTGGAACGGCAACAGATACCTTTTTCCCAGCTTTTTCCGTCAGCCAGCGGGAAAGCAGCTCTTCACTTTCCGCAGGACCATCCAATGAAACGCGCGGTGGAATCCGGCTGCGCATCCCATAGTAGCGTTCCACAAACTCACCGCGCGCAGCCTTCGGATCACCGGTTTCGCCCATGAAAAATGTTTCGCGGTCGGTCAGGCGCCCTTTTTCAAAACGAAAGACTTCAAAGCAGCTGCGGCCGCCGCCCTGTGTAAGAGCAATCACATCCTGTTCCGGCACTTTTGAAGCAACGACCTTTTGCCGGTCTCCCATTTTTCGGATTGCCGCCAGACGGTCCCGAATTCGCGCCGCACGCTCAAATTCAAGCTTTTCGGAGGCCTCTTCCATGCGCCGCGTCAGTTCCCGCACACTTTGCGCACTGCCGCCGCGCAGGAATTCCAGTGCATCACGAACCGATTCGGCATACTCTTCTTCGCTGATTTTTCCGCGGCAAGGTGCACAGCATTGCTTTATATAATAGTTTAGGCACGGCCTGCCTTTCCCAATATCCTGCGGGAATCGGCGGCTGCAGGTGGGCAGCCGAAAAATCCGACGTGCTTCATCTACAGACTGCTTGACCGACCAGCTGCTGATATAAGGTCCAATGTAATCCGCGCCGTCATCCGCCGTCTGTTTCACTTCCGAAATTCTGGCCCACGGACCTTTCGTCACACGGATATAGCTATAGCCTTTGTCGTCTTTCAGCAGGATGTTGTACTTTGGCATATGCTGCTTTATCAGGCTGCACTCGAGAATCAGCGCTTCAAACTCACTGTCAGTCAAAATATACTCAAAATGATCTACATGAGCCACCATCTGGCGCACTTTATTGTCGTGATTCTTTTCAGAACCAAAATACTGACTCACACGGTTTTTCAGCGCTTTGGCCTTGCCGATGTAAATGATCTTGTCTGACTTATCATGCATAATGTAAACGCCGGGATGCAGCGGAAGGCGCATCGCCTGTGCACGAAGCTCTTTGATATGTTTTTCATGGTCTGTCAAAGTGTTTCGCTCCTTTCGGCTAGTGCTGTCCTAATTTACAGTTTCTTTCGCATTCGAATGACTTCCACACCGTTTGGCTTTACAAAATGGTCAATTTCGTCGAATCCGCATTTGCGGTAGCACCGGATTGCCCTCACGTTCATTGGTCTGACATTTAGTTCAACCGAATTGATGCCGAGCGCTCTCTGACCGGACTCGCAGGCAAGGCGGATAGCTTCTTCGCCAAGGTGTTTTCCGCGGCAGGATTCCTGCGTAATAAAAATGCCAAGCTTCGCCATCTTCGCTTCGCTGGTTTCTCGCTCAAGCCAAACAGAACCAACCGGCCTTTTTTCAAATAGGATATAATCCCATATTAGGAATCCTGCCGTGGTAAGCGCCATAAATTGCTCGAAATGATTTGGGCGAATGCGGGACATATATTCTTTCAGGTATTCTTCGTAGGCTCTGTCGAAAGCATCGTACCATTTCATATTTTTCCTGTCAACCGGAAAAAGCTCTACCAACTTTAATTCCTCCCAACACAGCACAAAGCAGAAAAAAAGCACCGCAAAAAGCGGTGCTCCGCGCAGGAACGGCCTTATTCGGCAAAGCCGGATTTTACGAGGTCGACCAAACTGTCGACAGCTTCGGTTTCATCGGAGCCATCCGCAATAATTTTGATGGTTGTGCCGCCAACAATTCCGAGGGAAAGCACACCAAGCAAGCTTTTTGCATTTACGCGGCGCTCTTCTTTTTCCACCCAGATGGATGACTTGTATTCATTTGCTTTCTGAATAAAGAATGTTGCCGGGCGGGCATGAAGCCCAACCTGATTCTGTACCAGTACTTCTTTTACGTACATGATTATTTCACTCCTAACAAAATCAAAGCCGTATACATACTACGGATAATCATCAAGGCATTAAGCACATTATATCACTTTTGGACTTGCCGTCAAGAAATGTCGTAAAATTTGGATTGATAAACGAAACGGGGCCTGTTTAGGAACCGTTTCTTTGTGCAACTTGATAATATTGTTGAAAACTTTTGGTTTCTCTGACTATGATATGTCATTCAGCGAATTATGTTTCCGCCTTTTCGGAGCCTGCATTTCGCAGCCTGCCCAAAAATTTTCGGTCTTCTTCCGTCAATTTGGCTGAAGCCAACAACTCGGGGCGTTTCTGAAAAGTGCACAGGAGCGCCTGCTCACGCCGCCATTTCCGCACGTTCTCATGGTGGCCGGTAAGAAGAACCGGCGGCACTTCGCGGCCGCGCCAGTTGGCGGGCCTTGTGTACTGCGGGTATTCCAGCAAAGAATTGTAATGGCTTTCAAGTTGAAAACACTCGTCATCCGCCAAAACGCCAGGAATCATGCGGCAGACCGCATCCGCCACAATCAGCGCGGGAAGCTCACCACCTGTTACAACATAATCGCCAGCGGAAATCTCTTCATCTGCATATGCGCTGATCACACGCTCGTCCACACCTTCATAGTGGCCGCAGAGTAATACAAGGCCATCCAGAGCCGAAAGCTCCTTTACGCGCTGCTGGGTTAGTGTTTTCCCCTGCGGCGAAAGAAAGACGGTGTGGGGCTTGTACCCAAGGTGACGAATCAGGTCATCCATGCACAGGGCGATTGGCTCAGCCATCATCAGCATCCCCATGCCGCCGCCGAAAGGAGAATCATCTACACGCTGATGCTTATCGAAAGCAAAGTCGCGTATCTGGTGGCAGCAAACCTGCACAGCGCCTTTTCGCCTTGCGCGCCCGATAATACTCTCAGCCATCACGGTTTCGCACATTTCCGGAAAAAGAGTCAGCAAGTCAATCCTCATCGTCAAAAATCCCCTTAATCGGCCGAATCAGCATCTTGCCTTTTTTCAGGTCAATTTCCTGTACCATGGAATCGACTGCCGGAAGCAGATAATTTTTTTTGCCAAGCGATGTAATCTGGTAAACGTCATTAGCACCCGTTCGCATAACCTCCGTCAGTGAACCGTAATAAACGAAGGAATCCGCATCATAAACTTCAAGGCCGATAAGATCTTCCACAAAATAACGCCCATCCGGTATTTTAGCGTCCGCCCGCTTCAGGTAAAGGATCTTCCCACGGTAAGTGTCTGCCTTTTCTATGCTGTCAATTCCTTCGAACTGAACAAGGAGCTGTTTTTTCTGCACCCGTGACAAAAGGACTTTCAGAGGCACACTTCCATGCCCCAGGTACAGAGTATGGAACTGCTTCAAAAACTCAGCGGAATCGCACCACGGGTCAACGCGAAGTTCACCGCGCACGCCATGCGTGCCAACGATTTTCCCCGCTTCCAGGAACTCTTTCAACATTAAATTTCCTCCTCATGCAAAAGCGGCCGCAGGCAGTTCAAAAGCCCGCGGCCGCCGGGAATGCTCCGCTTTCAGCAGTTACGCTGCAGCTTTTGAGCAACACGGCTCTTTTCAAGAATTTTCAGCATACCAAACAGCATGGCAGCATCAATCGGTATCATTGCAAGATTTGTCGCAATACGTGCGGTAAATACCGCAAAAAACGCTTTGCCGTACAGAATCATCAGCCAAAATGGATTTAGAAGCATATTAACGGCCAGCGTAACAAGCACCTTGGCTGCCACGGTACGCACCGGCTTGACCGCTTTGCGGTAAAGCACAAGCCCATACAAAAAACCGGAAACAAAGGCATCCAGCGTAAAGCCCGGAAAATACGGCCCGGTCGGCCGGATAAAGTACCCGAGCACGTCGCCCACTGCACCGACAACACCGCCGACAACAGGCCCAAAAAGTGCCCCCGCCGCCGCAATCGGCAAAAAAGAAAAGCCAATTTTCAGCAGGTCGGAAACATTCACGGTAAACAGACCAAACACAAGTTTCAGTGCAAGGAGCATACCGCAGACGGCAACCGTACGGGCATTGCTCAGTTCCCGAACGGATAGGCGGATGGCATGGGTATTCTGCTTTTTCAAAGGAAAGACCCCTTTCTGCAGCTGCGCTGCATAAGAGGCCCCACCTCAGATATGCAGCAGCGGGATGCGGCCCCCGCACCGCAAAGCCGAAGCTTTTTTGTCCGCCCGACAACTCCCCGTCCGGGCGGCACTAGGTACCGGCGAAAAACCGGCACAGCGCGCGGAAACCTACTCTGCATAAAATTAAATTTATATTGGGTATTATAGCAAACCTTTTGCTTTTTTTCAAGACAGATACACTGCAATTCTGCACATTCTCCAAAAACTCAGCAAAAAATCAAGTTTCTTTGCCGACAAATTGGCTGTTATAGAGATCTGCGTAAAAGCCTCCTTTTTCAAGCAGTGACTGGTGTGTGCCGGTTTCAATAATGGAGCCGTGATTCATTACAAGAATCATTTTTGCGTCGCGTATCGTGGAAAGCCGATGTGCAATAACAAAATTTGTTCTGCCTTTCATCAGTGTGCCCATGGCTTTCTGAATCAGTACTTCTGTGCGCGTGTCAACGCTGCTGGTTGCTTCGTCAAGAATCAGCACGGCAGGGTCGGCAAGAATAGCGCGCGCAATAGTAAGCAGCTGCTTCTGACCTTGCGAAATATTGGAGGCTTCTTCGTTCAGTTCAGTGCTGTAGCCATCGGGCAGGCTGCGGATAAAGCGGTCGGCGCGGGCGGCTTTGGCTGCACGTACAATTTCTTCATCCGTGGCGTTTTCGCGCCCATAAGCGATGTTGTCGCGTATCGTGCCGTTAAAAAGCCAAGTGTCCTGAAGTACCATGCCAAACATACCGCGCAGGCTGCCACGGCGTATTTCCCGAATATCCACGCCATCAAATGTGAGGGAACCGCCGGTGATTTCATAAAAACGCATTAGCAGATTTACAAGCGTCGTTTTACCTGCGCCCGTTGGGCCAACAAGGGCAATGGTGTCACCCTGACGGACTTTGATATTCATGTCTTCAATCAGCGGCACATCTTCGCTGTAGCGGAAACTCACATGGTCAAAGTTGATATTTCCTTTCGGGTCATGCAGCTCTATGGCATCCTCCACATCCGGAAGCTGTTCTTTTTCGTCCAGTGTTTCAAACACACGCTCTGCGCAGGCTACTGTGGACTGGATAATATTTGCGATATTCGCCGTCATAATAATCGGCTGTGAGAAAGATTTTGCATAGGAAACGAACGAAACAATATCGCCGAGGTTCAGCCAGCTTTTCGTTACATAGATACCACCGACAACCGCTATCAGAACATAACCAATATTGCCGATAAAGTTCATCATTGGCATCATGATGCTGGAAAGGAACTGGGCCTTCCAGCCTGACTCGTAAAGCTCGTCGTTCAAGCCGTGGAAAACGTGCACAGATTCTTTTTCGTGCCCAAACGCCTTCACGACAACGTGACCGGTGAACATTTCCTCTGTATGGCCGCTGAGCGCGCCGAGGTATTTTTGCTGTGCGGAATAGTATTTCTGCGACCGCTTCGCGATAAAAATTGTTGTAAACAGATAAAGCGGAAGCGTTGCAAGAACAATCAGCGTCAAAACGAGGTTAATGGAAACCATCATCCAAATGTAGCCGATAATCTGGAACAGCGAAGTAATCATCTGTGTCAGGCTCTGCTGCAATGTGGATGAAATGGTATCAATATCATTCGTCATTCGGCTCAAGATATCGCCGTTTGCGTGCGAGTCATAATAACTGAGCGGAAGCTTTGCCAGTTTTTCATCCATTTCACAGCGAAGAGTGGAAACCGTCTTCTGTGCCACGTCGGACATGATGAACTGCATGGCAAACATGGAAAGCGCACTCAGGCCGAAAATGATGAGCAGCCATGAAAGCGTTCCGCCGATTTCGCCAAATGGAATAGAACCGCCGTATTTTCGTACATCGCTGATGCCTTTATCGAGGTCTGCTTTTGAAATGTTCGGCATTTTTTTAGTGTACTCTTTGGGCAGGTTCGTAGTAAGGTTAAAAAGTTTTTGCGCTGCATCCGCTTTTTCGCCGTTTGTTTTGAGCGTTTTAATGTCTGGTACATTGGCAATGGCTTTCAGCGTGTCAAACTGTGCCTGCGTCAAGCCTGATTTGGTGAGCACTGCTTTAGGTACAGACTCCCGCACTTTTTCTTCCGTCTGCTTTTTCGCTTCGGCAAGTTTTTGCTGCATGGCAGGCTCCTGTTTTTTAAACTCGGCGTCTACTGCAGCCTTTGCTTTTGTCTCTGCCTGCTTTTTCGCAGCGGCAAGCTGTGCCTTCACGGTGGACTCCTGCTTCGCAAACTGTGCGTCTACTGCAGCTTTGGCCTGTGTTTCCGCCTGTGTTTTGGCGGCGGCAAGCTGTGCGGGCCCCTGCTTTGCAAACTGCGCGTCTACCGCAGCTTTTGCCTGCGCTTCCGCCTGTGTTTTAGCGGCGGCAAGCTGTGCCTGTGCTGCAGGCTGCTGCTGTGCAAATTCAGCATCAACAGACGCTTTTGCCTGTGCTTCCGCTGCCGCTTTTTCAGCCGCAGTTTCCGGTGTTGACGGAAGAGAAGCAAATTTTTCATCCACAGCCTTTACAGCAGCCTCATATGCCTGCTGTTTCTCTGCAGCGAGTGTTTCGCTGAATTTCTGCGTTACGGCATCATCCGCCGCCTTTTTGGCTGCGGCATAAGCCTGCTGTTTCTTTGCGGCAAGCATTTCACTGAATTTTTGCGTTACAGCTCCGTCTGCCGCCTTTTCGGCTGCTGCATAAGCCTGCTGCTTCTTCGCGGCAAGCGTTTCTTCAAATCCTTTTGTTACGGCTCCATCCGCAGCCTTTTCAGCCGCCGCATAAGCCTGCTGCTTCTTTGCGGCAACTCCCTCCGCAAATTTCTGCTCAACAGCTGCATCTGCCTTTTTAACGGCTTCGCTGCTCCCGCTTTCCATCTTGCTGAGCATTTCTTTGATAGGAGGTGTTAGCTTCCCCTGCAGCTTTTCGACCGAGCTGACCGTTGATTTTGCAATAAAACCATCCGTCAGTTGGTTCGTTGCGTCGCCAATGATTTTTGGAGCCTTCACGGTAAAAACCATGCTGGCTATGGCAAAACAAAAAACGACGGCCAGCTTTGGAGCCTGTGGCCTTAAATACCGCAGCAGGCGGCGTGAAGTTTTCTTAAAATCTTTTGCTTTTTCGGCTGGGCCGCCACCCATAGGACCATGGCCGCCCATAGGGCCAAAGCCATGTTTTTGGTTTGCGCGGCCCGGGTTCTGCTTTCTGTTACTCTTCATGCCATTTCCTCCTGTGACAACTGCGACGAAACAATCTCACGGTAAACTTCACAGGTGTTAAGCAATTCCCGGTGCGTGCCGATTCCGGCAACCATGCCGTCATCCAGCACAATAATGCGGTCTGCACTCATCACGCTGCTGACGCGCTGGGCTACAAGAATCACTGTCGCGTCCCCGGTTTCTTTTTTCAAGGCTTCACGCAGTTTTGCATCCGTCTTAAAGTCCAGCGCAGAAAAGCTGTCGTCAAACACATAGATTTCCGGCCGGCGAACCAGTGCCCTCGCAATGGAAAGACGCTGTTTCTGCCCTCCGGAGAGGTTCAGCCCTCCCTCGGAAAGCATGGTTTCGCATCCTTCCTCCATACCGGAAATAAACTCTTCCGCCTGTGCGGTCTGCACAGCATTGTGAATTTCTTCACCTGAAGCTTCCGGGTTGCCATAACGCAGGTTGTCGGAAATTGTTCCAGTAAAAAGCACAGCCTTCTGCGGCACAAAGCCAATCTTCGCCCGCAGCTTCTCCTGCTGAAT
>JAEZFF010000069.1 GCA_023417635.1 Bacillota bacterium
ATGCGGGTCGCAGCCCGCATCATCAGCCTTGCCTACTTGTGGAATGTCATTCGTGTACAGGGCGGTGCCTACGGCACCGGCTTAAGAGTGCGGCCTTTTGGTTTGATGACCTGCTATTCATATCGTGATCCCAGTGCGGCGACTTCTCTGGATAGCTACCAAAAAGCTGGGGCCTTTCTGCGCGGGTTCAGTATGGACGCAGAAAATCTGACAGACTTCATCGTCGGCACGGTGGCGGAAACATCACCTCTTTTGTCTCCCCGCATGAAGGGTGCAGCCGCAGACGCAGATTACTGGTGCGGTATTTCCTATGAAATGCGCTGTAAGGAAAGAAACGATATACTAAAAACCACACCGACCGCACTGAAGAAGCTCGCGGACGATATGGAAAAAGTCATACAATGCGGCGGCTTCTGCATCATTGGCGCAAAAAATCAGGTAGAAACCTGTGGGCCGCTTGATCTGCTGGAAAATGTATAAAGAAAATCCAGATTCAAAAGACGATATCAATCTACCCACGCAGCATTGAATCAATATTGCGATGATTTTCGCTTTCCTGTGCCTTTGGAAAAGATGTAGGCGATGAAGGCGGCGATTCTTGGCGCCGCGAGCTGTTTTCTCAATCGATAAGAACAAGGAGTGATCTCTATGAACCGTGCGTTGATCCGTCAGCTTCTGAACCATGAGATGATGCTGGCTACGGGCTGTACAGAGCTTGCGGCGATATCAATGTCATTACAAGGTACGACACCCCGGGGAAAGCCAAAGAAAGTGTAGAGGCCAATACGGCACTTGTACGCACAGCATGAGAGCAAAAAAACGAGGAAATCCTTTTACAGATTTCCTCATACATGGTGGACCTGAACGGGATCGAACCGTCGACCTCTCGGATGCGAACCGAACGCTCTCCCAGCTGAGCTACAGGCCCATAGAAAGCGGGAGAAAAACTCCCGCAACGTTTGATATTATACCACTCTGCAAAGGTAATTGCAAGGAAAACTTCTTTACAGCCAGGAATGGTTCACTTTAATATAAATGGTTTTCACAATCTGTGCCAGCAGAATATATGCCAAAATAATTACTGCAAGATAGCCAAAATATGCAAGCGGCAGTGCATGAAATCCAATAGAAGCACCAAGCTGTGTAAAAGGAATCACAATACCCAGCGCCATGATAGCCGTCGTCAAAAGCACAACCGGTTTTGCGGCGCGGCTCTGTACAAACGGTATCTTTGGCGTACGAATCAGATGAATGATGAGTGTCTGCGAAATCAGGCTTTCTACAAACCATCCCGCATTAAACAAGGCGATAAGTGCCGGATTCGAGGCCGTATTGCATCCAAACACAAACCACATTAAAAGAAATGTTGTTATATCAAATACAGAGCTTACAGGCCCCATGCAAAGCATAAATTTTCCAATACCAGAAGCATCCCACTTGCGCGGAATGCGCAAATATTCCTCATCCATGTTATCCCATGGAATTGATATCTGCGATATATTATACATCAGGTCCAACAAAAGCAGCTGTACTGGCATCATTGGCAGGAACGGCAGGAATGCGCTTGCGAGAAGCACAGAAAGCATATTGCCGAAATTGGAGCTTACTGTCATCTTAATATATTTAATGATATTTCCGAAAATCTTCCGGCCTTCCACGACACCATGTTCCAGCACGTTCAGGTCTTTTTCCAGAAGAATAATATCTGCGTTCTCTTTGGCAATGTCAACTGCAGTATCAACCGAAATACCAACGTCTGCCTTACTCAGCGCATGAGCGTCGTTAATTCCGTCACCCATAAAACCGACTGTGTGCCCATTCTTTTGCAGCGCACCTACAACACGGCCTTTTTGCAGCGGAGAAAGCTTGGCAAATATCGTTGTGTTTTCCGCTTTTTTCTGCAGTTCATCATCCTCCATGTTCTCAACTTCAGAGCCAAGAAGAATCTGATCGGAAGCCAGACCGACGTCGCCGCAGATTTTCTTTGTTACCGCCTCATTGTCACCAGTAAGGACTTTCACCTGTACACCATACTGCTTTAAAGCCTGTATGGCAGTGCCCGCAGATTTTTTCGGCGGATCGAGCAGCCCAAGGTAGCCAATAAGCGTCATATTGCTTTCATCTTTAACGCCGAAAACGCCTTCTGCCGAAGGATTGTCCTTGCAGGCAACCGCAATGACACGCATTCCTTCCGCATTAAGTTCCCCAGCCATTTGTGTCACTTTTGTGCGTATCTCACCCGTTAGCGGCAAAACCTGGTCGCCGTACTCGCAGAAAGTACAAATCTGCAGAATTTCTTCTACTGCGCCTTTTGTAATAAGGTGCGTAGCTCCCTGCCGGTCTTTCAGCACAACGCTCATTCGCCGCCGACTGAAATCGAACGGAATTTCGTCGACTTTCTGGTACTCGTTGTTCAGGTACGTTACGCTTTTTTCAGAAGCTTTGTCAATTACGGCAAGGTCAATCAGGTTTTTAAGGCCCGTCTGGAAATAACTGTTCAAGTAGGCATACTGCAGTACGCGCAAATCTTCCTCGCCCTTAATATTCAAGTGGCGCTCTATTACGATTTCATCGCGCGTAAGGGTTCCTGTTTTGTCGGTGCACAGAACATCCATCGCACCAAAGTTCTGAATCGAATTCAGGTGCTTAACGACCGTCTTCTGGTGCGCCATGCTGACTGCACCTTTGGCCAGGTTGGTAGTGACAATCATCGGAAGCATTTCAGGCGTAAGGCCGATTGCTATGGAAATTGCATACAGGAGGGCCTGAAGCCAATCATGCTTTGTAAAGCCGTTCAGCAAAAAAACGATTGGCACCATGACGCACATAAAGCGTATCAGCAGGTAGCTTACAGAATTTACGCCGCGGTCGAAGCTTGTGGGCGCACGCTGGCCGGAAAGGGCCTTCGCCATATTGCCGAAATAAGTCCGGTCGCCGGTTGCAAGAACGACTGCCGTAGCTGAGCCGCTGACTACATTTGTTCCCATAAAGCATATATTTTTGAGGTCAAACAAATTGCTTTCATCCGCATTTTGGTCTGCTTCGGCGAACTTTTCAACCATCGCGGATTCACCAGTCAGTGCAGACTGGCTCACAAAAAGATCTTTTGCTTTCAGCACCCGCACATCAGCCGGAATCATATCACCGGCAGAGAGGACAACAATATCGCCTGGTAAAATATCAGCCATATTGATTTCCTCTTTGCCGTTTTCACGCCGGATGACCGCTGCCGTTGTTTTTACCAGTGAGCGAAGCCCCTCGGCTTCTTTCCCGGAACGAAACTCCTGAAAAAAGCGCAGCCCGCCGCTGATAAGCACCAGCATCAAAATTACGATAACAGCAGAAAGATCCTTTTGACCTGGCTGTGCTAAGACATACGAGGTCAGAAAAGAAATGGCTGCAATTACCACCAGAACAAGGGTAAACGGGTTAATGAAGGCTTTCGCCAACTGCTCATACCACGGTTTCGGCTTTTCATGTGAAATCTCGTTGCTCGGGTACTTGTCCGAAAGGAGCTCAACATCTACAAAATCAAGCCCTTGTTCCCGCGTTTTCAACTGTGAAAGGAGAATGTACTTCTCCATCTTGGAGTATTCTGTCAGCGACTGTGCGATTTCTTTTGCACCGGCTGTTGCAGGGTTGACCTTTTTCCCAATTTTTTTCACTTTCATCACCTACTTTCGTAAAAGTAAAATATCCCTCGCCGGAACCGATTGGCGAGGGATAGCAAAAACAAATATATCTGCGCACTCCGCTAATTCTTAAAATATACTGTCTGAGCGGACACTTTGCGCTTTTCGGTAAAAGGAACCGAAATCCGTAGCTTTTCCTCCAGCGGCACAGCACCAATACCTACAGAAGAAAGAATCAGAAAGAAAAGTGCTCCCGTCTGAATCCAGAGGATTGTGACATCTGTGAGGCCGTGAACGAGCACAGCTGTAAGCGCTGCGAAAGCAAGAATATCCATGCCGCGGCACACATTGCAACGGAACTTCAGAATAAAGAGACGTACCATACGAATCAGATATGTGGAAATGGCAACAAGACCGACAATACCAAAATTCAAGAGTGTATCCAAAAACAGGTTATGGCAGTGATATGTTTTGTACCCGCCGAACTGCTCGCAAATCATCTGGTAAGCAGTAGCGCCGCGCCCAAAAATCGGTGTTCCTTTAATTGCCCGCCAAGAAGCGCCCCAAATCGAAAAGCGCTGTGCAACAGTCGTTTCAAGCGCAACCGAACTTCTTGGAAGGATTGCCGGGAAAAGCAGAACCAGCAGAAGGCCAACAGCGGCCGAAACAGCGAACACAAGCGTAACTTTTGATTTCCGCTTATAAATCAAAATCACAGCTGCAGCACATATGGTTGCCAGCATCGAAGAGCAGCTTGCCGTGAGATAAAGGCCAACAAAATTGCAGGCAAGAACCATCGCGTAAAACGGTGCACGTTTCGGGTTTGTAAAAATGCGGTACAGTGCGATAATCACTACGAACTCAATCATCATGCCATAGTAATTTGCATTTGTAAAGACCGAAACAGGACGGTAATTTGGAGCCGCAGCGTATGCAGTCGCTTTCTGTACAACAGCAATAACAGCACACCAAACGCTGGCGGCACACGCCGTATCCATGGAAAAGTGAAACAGACGCTTCGTCATAATGCTGCGGAAGAAAAGGCCACATGTTACGATCGCGTAAATTAAAATGGAATATGCCATGCCCTTGTAGTTGTTATAAATGGCAGCTACAAAAAACGAACCGGCAAGAAACGTAAAAATCAGTTTCGTATACGGTGCGCTGAATGCCTTGGTGCGGATGCGGCACTTTACAATAGTAAGGAATGCAATGCACGACACTGTTACCAAGCTAAAGTAAAACGGTAAAAAAATCGAGATGGTAAAAATCAAAACTGCGGCGCAGTTAATATCGGTCTGAGAAATACCCTTTTTCCCGCTGAAAACGGAAGTGCAGGAGCGTAATGCCTGAACGATAAGAACCACTCCTTTCAAAATAAAAAAGGTTGGACTTTCCAGCTGACTTCTTTGCCAACCGCACGTCCATTATAATAAACATACAAAACAAAACCAGGCTTTTTCAGAACCCAGAGGATCATTATAGCACAACCTAATTTGGAAACAAGATGAATTACTTCTTAAAGTGACGGAAAGTTCTTTCAAAATTTATGCATTATGTCAAATTTCATGAACGCAATTTGAATTAATAGCCCTCAGGCCTTTATTCTACCCCATTTTTCGTATATACTGAAAGAAATTATCAAAAAATTTTAATGCTGTATGGAAATAAGACCAAGGAGTTTATTAAGATGAACGAAAAGCCACAGGGACCAAAAGAGCGCTGTGAACGTTTTAATCCAGATTACCTTACGGGGCTAAGTGACATTCAGGCTGCACAGCGAACGCGGCAGGGTTTTATAAACGGCACGGACGAAATTAGGACAAAATCCATCGCACAGATTGTGCGCGACAATCTGATTACCTTTTTCAATATATTAAACTGTATTTTGGCAGGGTTTGTTCTTTCCGTCGGTTCTTATAAAAATCTGCTTTTTATGGGCGTTACCATTTTCAACACTCTGATTGGAATTATACAGGAAGTCAAGGCAAAAAAGACGATTGACAAGCTGTCGCTTATTACAGCACCAAAAGCTCATGTCATCCGTTCTGGCAGAGAAATGGAAGTTGCCGTGAGCGGCATTGTACTCGACGATGTCATCTCGCTTTCCGCCGGATGCCAGATACCAGCTGACTGTGTGGTTCTGGATGGCCACTGTGAAGCGGATGAATCGCTTCTTACGGGTGAGTCCGACGCCATTGCGAAAGCCCCGGGCGACCTGCTTCTGAGCGGTGGTTTCCTTGTAAGCGGAAAATGCCGTGCACGGGTCGACCACATCGGCAAAGACAATTATGCCTCAAGAATTACCGCCAGTGCCAAATATGTAAAAAAGCCAAATTCCGAAATCATGATGTGGACAAACCGCATCATTAAGTTCATCGGCTTTGCCATTATTCCCATCGGCGCAGCCCTTTTCTACAAACAGGTCTTTGTTTCGAACCAGAGCTACAATTCTGCTATCGTCAGCACGGTGGCCGCGCTCATCGGTATGATCCCGGAAGGGCTGGTATTGCTTACAAGCGTTGTACTTGCCGTCGGCGTGATCCGCCTTTCGCGGCACAAAGCACTTGTGCAGGAGCTGTATGCCATTGAAACGCTTGCCCGGGTAGATACGCTCTGCCTTGACAAGACCGGCACAATCACGGAAGGCCGTATGCAGGTTGACGGCCTAGTTCCCCTTGGCAGCACAAAGCAGGAAGAAGCAGAAAAGGTTCTTGCCGCTGTATCCGCTGCGTTGGATGACGGAACGCCGACCATGAGCGCCGTGAAGGACAGATTTTCACAGCCGCCCACATGGGTATGCAAAAAGCGGGTGGCCTTTTCCTCAACCCGCAAATGGAGCGGCGCCGGGTTTGCCGAAAACGGTGAATATGTAATAGGCGCCGGTGAATTTATTCTGCGCGAGCGCTTCGAGGCTTTTCGGTCACAGGTAGAAAACTATGCGGCCCAAGGGCAGCGTGTACTGCTGCTGGCACGGGTTAAGAACCTTGCACCAGATGGCGTCAATCCGGCGCAAACCGAACCAATGGCACTGGTGCTGCTGAGCGACAAAATTCGCCGGAACGCCCGTAAAACGCTGGAATATTTCAGTAATCAGGGCGTTGAACTGAAAGTGATTTCTGGTGACAGCCCGGCAACCGTTTCCAGCATTGCAAAAAAGGCGGGCCTTAAAAATGCCGACCGGTTTGTGGACGCTTCCACACTGACAACCGCAGCTGCTCTTCAGGATGCCGCTGAAAAATACACGGTTTTCGGTCGCGTTACGCCAAAGCAGAAGCTGGAACTTGTAAAGGCACTGAAAAGTAAAAAACATACCGTTGCCATGACGGGCGACGGTGTAAACGATGTTCCGGCACTGAAAGAAAGTGATTGCAGCATTGCAATGGCTTCCGGAAGCGATGCCGCGCGCAATGTGTCCAACGTTGTGCTGCTGAATTCCGATTTTGCCAGTATGCCGCGCATTGTGAATGAAGGCCGCCGCTGCATCAATAATCTGCAGCGCTCCGCAACGCTGTTTTTGGTAAAAGCATCTTTTTCGGCACTGATTGCTATTTTCTTTATCTTTCTTTCCTGCAACTACCCATTCCAGCCGATTCAGTTTACGCTGATTAATGCCGTTTCAATTGGAATCCCGTCATTCTTTCTTGCGCTGGAACCAAACCGGGAGCGAATTCATGGAAAGTTTATTGTGAACGTCCTGCGAAGATCTCTCCCTGGAGGAGTTGCGCTGGCCTTAAACGTACTGCTGCTTGCAGCGGTTTCCATGTTTTTTACTTTACCAGACCGCGAAATTTCCACACTGGCAGTGCTGCTAACAGGTTACACGGAGCTGCTGGTTCTGTTCCATGTATGCCGCCCGTTCAGTGCAGGGCACACCGTTCTGTTCGCCTTGATGGCAGGGTTGTTTGCTGCAGCACTGATTTTCTTCCCGCACCTGTTTGAGATTGTTCCCCTTACACTGCCAATGCTGTTTGTACTGATTCCTCTGCTCATTGTGGCAACACTGCTGCTGCCGGTGCTGTCCCATTTCTTTGAAAAAATCATTTTCCGCCGTTTTGGGCTTTAATGATCAATGTCGATGCGGCGGAAAAACGCTTCGCTTGAAATTCCAGCAGGCCGTAAAAACCGGCCCAGAGAATAAAGGCACTCCGGGTCTTCTGTTATGGTATTGGTCTTTTGGGTACAGCCGAACGTTGCCTGAAAACCCATCTGTTTTAAAATAGCATCGGAGCCTTTACTGCAAGCGCCATATGGATAAACAAAAGCAAGGGGCGTATAGCCTGTTTTCTCCTTAAACTCAGCCTGCATCTTCCCTACATCGCGGTTCAGCAATGCAGCGTACTGGGCAAGGCTCTCCCCTCTTTTTCTCTGTGCGCCGAGCCTGCCTTTTGTAGAATGCAGGTTGTAACTGTGGTTTTGGAATTCAACAATACCGGAATCCATCATTTTCTGAATTTCATTCCACGTAAGGTGCGAGTAGTTCGCATGGTCGGCATCCGACTCCGAAAACAAATCCGAATAATAACCAACCGGCGCAATAATAATTTTTGCGCCGTATTTTTTTGCCAGCGGATAGGCGTATAAGTAGTTGTTATAATAACCGTCATCAAAAGTCAGCATAACAGGTTTCTGCGGCAAAGGACGATGCTGTTTGACCGCGTCCACAAGTTCGCGCACGGTAATGGTATGGTATCTGTTTTTCTGCAGATACTTTAGGTCACCCTCAAAGCTATCCGGTGAAATAACATATTTGCCAAGGCGCTTTTGCTCCTTCAGCATACTGTGGTACATGATAACAGGCAGTTTCGTTCCTGTCTTTATGTCACCGGCTGTGTTGACCGCCGCTTTCTTTTCCAGGCAGCGGCTTGCAGCATTTGCACCCACCAATGCCGCTGCCATTACTGCCGCACAGCAGAGAATCAGCAGCGGCCTCCGAATTCGAACTGTAAAGAACATGATACTCCGCCCCCATATTTATGAATATATGGGAAAACGGATATTCTCATTCCTCTGCTTCACAATCCTGCACACCACTCAGGTCAAACTGCGGTATGTAGCCTTTGCTTGCAGACTCCCGTTCCTGCACATACCCGTCAAGGCCAAGGCTGAAAAGGTGGTCCTGAACCTTCTCGTACTCGCGCCGGGTAATGCGGCGCCCAAGGGGCGGAAACTCAGCTGCACGGCCGCACGGCACATACTGCGCCATCAGGCTGACCGGCAGCACACCCTGCGGGAAGTTTTGCGCAAGCCAGTTCAAAACAGCAATGGAATTGCGCGTATGCCCCGGCAGAATCAGATGCCGTACCACCGTCCCTTTTTGCAGCATCCCGTCGGAATCAAAAACGGCAGGGCCTGTCTGACGAACCATCTCGTGCAAGGCAGCCTTCGCAACCTGCGGATAATCCGGAGCATTGGATAGTGCTGCCGCAAGTTCCGGCTCTGCATACTTGAAATCCGGAAGGTAAATATCCACAGCGCCTTCCAGCATTTTCAATGTTTCCGGGGTTTCGTAGCCGCCGCAGTTGTAAACGACCGGAACCGAAGGTTTTCGAATGGAAAGTGCTTCAAGGATAGCAGGAACAAAATGAGTGGGCGTCACCAAGTTAATATTATGTGCGCCCTGTTCTTCCAGATTTTCAAATATTTTAGCCAACTTCTTTGGAGAAACGACTTTTCCGACCTGTTTCTCTTTACTGATAGAATAATTCTGGCAGAATATACATCCCAGCGGGCATCCGGTAAAGAAAACGGCCCCAGAGCCCCGCTTTCCGCTGATACACGGTTCCTCCCAAAAATGAAGAGCGGCGCGGGCTACGACAGCATCCGCGCCCATGCCGCACTGCCCGTTACCAGAAACCGAAGTCCTTTTAGCACCACACCTGCGCGGGCAGAGTATACAGTGTTCAATCGTCATTTTCTTCTTCCTCCAACGCCATAAATGCAGAAAGCCCGCCGCGTTTTCCTCCGGTCGCCCGGTGCGAAAACAACCAGTCTGCATTGCACTTGGTGCAAATTCCGCCTATCGTAATGGAACTTTCCGGGATACCGGCTTCCATCAGGATTCGGCGGTTTGTTTCCCACAGGTTAATGTGGTACTTTCCATTTCCGTCATCCCGGATAAAATCGGCCGGATGAAGCGACGTCAGCGCTGCAAAGGCCTCCTGCACCGGTTTGTCAACTTCAAAGCAGCAGGGGCCAATGGATGGGCCAATGCCCGCAATTAAATCCTGCGGCCTTGTGTCAAACTCCCGCACCATGGCCTGCACTCCGGCTGCCCCGATTTTTGCCACAGTTCCGCGCCACCCCGCATGAAGCAGGCAAATCGCACGCTTTTGGGGATCAAGAAGAAAAATTGGGACACAGTCCGCATAATGAGTGACAAGTGTGACGCCGGGCTCGTTTGTAATCAGGCCGTCTACACGCGGTCTGTCTTTCGGCTTCCAAATGCCAATGCCGCATTGCTCTTTCCCCACTCTGCGTACAAATGTGTGGTGATCCTGCGCGGAAGAAACAAGCGACTCATAGCGAAAGCCTGCAGCAGAACAAAAGCGGCGGTAGTTTTCACGCACGTTTTCGTCGCTGTCGCCTCTTCCAAAGGCAAGATTCATCGAGGAAAATTCATCTTTGCTTATCCCACCGAAGCGCGTGGAAAAGGCATGGCGAACGAATGGAAAAGCAGAAAAAGCCGGGAACGTCAGGTATACCGCCTCGCCGCTGCGATGAAGTTCCATATTTTTTGCATCAAGCGCCATAAGGCACCTCCGAACAGTCTTTTTCTTTTGATTTTAGCACAAGCCGCCGCCAAAGTCTAATGGCAGACCTGGATGCGCCGTGTATCTTCCTGCCTGCCAAAATATCTCCTTCTGAATTTTCATTTGGGTAATCCAGCAAGTGCTTACCGATAAATCGTAATGAATTTAATGTTGAAAAAGTCGCATACAATAAAATCATCCGACATGGCTTCCTGCAGAATAATATAGTTTGCACCAACAGCCACCAGCAGGCCGCTTTTGTCGAGGTAGGTATTTGTTCCTATAAGAAATTCCACTTTTACACGATTGCCAATCTGCGTACGCAGAAAACCATTTAGGTACTGCAGGCTTTCCGTCGTAATGGGCTGCGGCTGATTAATATCCGTAAGCGGCAAAGATGAAGAACCTCCGTTTCCGGGAAACGCAAAAGTCTGGGAAGGTGCCTGCGGAACTACGGCGGAATTTCCCGCCGCTGAACCCATCTGACCCGCTGCTGCCTGACTTCCACCCATACTGGCTAGCTGCTGGCTGCTCATCAGCGGGCGCGGCGCGGCAGACGGGTTGTTATAAACTGCATTAAAATCCTGAACCGGTGTATTCACAGTAAAAAACCTCCTCTATGTTTTCGCATATTTTTGTGTTGGAATATAAAAGCAGTGCTTTCCTACGCGAATCAGGAACTGTCCAGCACCGCCGGGTGGAAAATACGGTACGCATTCCGGGCTGAAAGGGTTGAAATAAAAAAGGGAATTGGCAACAGCGCCCAAGGTATTGTTTGCTATGGCCCAGTCGGCTATTTCATAATGAATGTCCTGCGGATCCATATTATAAATATTCTGCGCGTTGTACACACCGCCAACTACATCTTTCATGCAGGTAAACTGACCCGGCTGCTGAATAATGGCACGCATATTTCCGCCATTGCTGATGCGGAAAAATTCCCCGTAAGGCACGTTGGTCCGGTTTACAATGACGGAAGCTACGGCGCGCATCCCGTTGTCGCCTTCGCTGTCTGCCTCACACATCAGCAGGCGGGCCAGCAGTTCCCGCGTTGAATACGGCATCCGATTCATCTCCTTTTTTCGAATATGGGATACCGTTACCAGTATATGCGCTGCGGAAAAAACTGCACCGAAAACCTCTCAGGGCAAAAAAAAAGCAGGCCCTGCGGCCTGCCTAGTTTTTTATTTTCCGTTACAGCAATCAGCAACCATGCGGCTTACCGCGGCGCCATCCGCCCGGCCCTTCACCTGCGGCATAAGGGCTTTCATAATGCGGCCCCTGTCCTGTGGAACAGGCTTTTCAATGCCAAGTTGTGCCAGCACATTTTGTAGAATTGCGGCAACCTCCTCATCACTGAGGCCTTTCGGGGCAAACTCCTGCAGAACTGAAAGAGCAAATTTGCTTTTCTCAATAATATCCGTCCGGTCCTTCGGCGCGGTTTCCATGCTTTCTTTCGTCTGCTTGATTTCTTTTTGAATCACGGCAGTTTCTTCGTCCGGTGTAAGGTCGGTGTGTTTGTCCACCCACTTGGCCTTCAGGTCAGAAAGCAAGAGGGAAAGTACATCTTTGCGGGCCTTTTCGCCGCTCTTCATGGCTTTTACCATTTCCGCACGGACTTCATCAATCTTTGACATAGAAATAAATACAGATCCTTTCATTGGAATTTCCATTATGATGCTTTTTGCGTCACAGCAACTGTGACCATATAACTCCCGTAAACCCAGCAGCTTGAGGAATTGCTGACCGAAAACGTGACCGGGACTTCCGTTTGACCGGTAAAATTCTCCTTGCCGGAGAGGTCAACGCTCCCGACGATGTTGGAATCCGCCAGTTTTGGGATGTCGCTTTCAGGCCCCACCACCGTTACAGAAAGACCGGTCGTATTGACCGTTGCCTCCTTGTCTGATGCCAGATTTTTAACACTGAAAGAAGAAGCAGACATTGTACGTGTTGCCATTCCGCTAAGGTTCAGCGTCACTTTCGCCGTCGGCAGATTGCTCAGGTTTTTGCAGGTTGTGGGCAGTGTAATATTGGCGTCAAACGTGTTATGGGTTGGGCTGATGGTGGAAAAATCGATGGGGTCAAGGCTTACCTTTCCCGCCATCGCCGTAAGCGTGTCTTTCGGGCCTGCAATCTCCACGCTCACCGGTGTAACGTGCGCCTGCCCAGCACTCAGGGAAAGGCCTGCCGGTTTGTTCGTAAAAGCAGGTACCAGTGTACAGGTCTGCCGCGGCATGACCGGTATTGTCACATCCACTTTTTCCGGGTTTACCGTCATATCGCCCTTGTCCAGTTTATTGCCGTTCGCGTCATACATAACAAGCGAAGCGGTAAACTTTTTAGTGTCCGTCATCGTGTCGCTGATTGCGTATTCATAAGCAACGCGGTGTACTTGCATAACCTGCTTTTCCGGTCCGGAAATCGTCACGGAATCAGAGCTTAAAACCGGCGTGCCTACAAAGTAGGCAGGGTCGGATTTGTAGCCTTGCTTATAGGAAATATCGCTTTGAACGCGGAAGGTCTTTTCACGGTTACGGTCAACGGAAATGATAACCTGCACCGGTGAAATCGAGTCCACCGTATACTGATTCATACTGAGGTTCTGGTTGGAATTTTGGAGTACCAGCGGAACGGTGTAGTTACCCGGAGCCGTAATGGTGGCAGCAAACGGCGCAACTGCTTCAAGGTCGGAAGACTGCAGCTGATTGACCACCATGCTGTTGCCCTTAATATAAGCGGTCGCCGTATTAGCCGTCTGGGAAAAAATCTTCATACCATCTTTCTGGGCAGTGTCAGAAAGCGTTATTCTTATAGGAATATCCGTAACAGCACGCGGGCGGTCCTGTGTGTCGTTAGAAACAAGAACGGCCCACAGCACAATCGAAAGCAGCACTGAAAAACAGACTGCAAACTTTGTGTTGTAAAACAGGCGGTTCCATCTGACTTTTTTCTTTTGGCCTTTATTTTTCATGGTTCTTCCCCTTTCGAATGGAGGAAAGCCACCCCTGTTTCTTTTCGCCTTGCTTTTTTTCGTCTTGTTCGCCCATGTCGTTTAAAATGCGCGACTCCAGCTCACTGCGCAGCGTTTCTCTCGTGTAGTTCCGGGTAATAACACCGTTTACTACAACGGAAATCTGCCCGGTTTCTTCCGAAACGACGACGATTACCGCGTCGGAATTTTCGCTCATGCCTATGGCAGCACGGTGGCGTGTACCAAGCTCAATGGCTACGTTTTCATTTTTCGTAAGCGGCAGGATGCACCCTGCCGCATAAACCATTCCATCCCGCAGAATCATGGCACCGTCATGCAAAGGCGCTTTGTTGAAAAAAATGTTGCAGATGATAGGCGGGCTTGGAATCGCATTCACAACGGTACCGGTGTCTATAATATCGCCGAGTTTTGTTTTCATCTCGAAAACCATCAGCGCGCCGGTTTTCGACTTTGACATCTGCGCCGCAGAGCCTACAACAGCGTTGATTTCCCTGCGCAGCAGGCGCAGCTTCTCATCCGAGCTGCCTCCGAAAAAGCCTTTGCGGCCTATTTCGCTTCGGCCTATCTGCTCCAGAGCGCGGCGTATTTCCGGCTGAAAGATAATCAGCAGCACAATCAGCGAATACTGGAAAAAATAAGCGAGTATTGTTTCCATCATGTACAGCTTGAAAAGACTGGAAAGGCCCCAGATAATCAGCAGCATCACGATGCCTTTTACAAGCTGACCGGCGCGCGTTTCGCGAACAAGTTTTATTCCACTGTAAATAATAAAGGAAACGAGGATGATGTCCAGCACATCCGTAAAGCGAAACTGATGCAGCAGCTGGAGAAACATATTCCAAAGAGAAACAATTCCGTCCATATATTTTTCCTTTCCGTTCGGAATAAAACAATTACTTTTATTTTACCATATCTGGGGCAAGTTTCAATGCCTTGTTTTTGAATTTTTCAGCAGAATCTTTTTCAGCGCGAAAACAAGGCCCTTGATGTCTGCCGGCACAGTAAAAGCCGAAGGGCAAACGCGCACAGCGCCAGTTTCCAGCGTCCCCATAAAGCGGTGCGCCGCCGGCGCACAGTGCAGGCCGGCGCGTACCGCCACACCGTACTCATTCAGCAGGCTCCCCACTTCCTCACTCTGCATCCCATCCAAGTTAAACGACAGAACCGGCGCAAACGACGCGGTGTCCGGCATAGGAGTATAAAGCTTGACGCCATCCATCTGTGCCAATTCGCCATACAGCGACCGAAGGAGTGAAATCTCCCGGGCATGAATCTTTTCTGGACCCTGCCTGCGCACAAAGCCGATGCCTGCGCGCAGCCCGGCAATCCCCGGCATATTCTGCGTACCGCTTTCCATGCGTTCCGGCATGCCGGCGGGCTGTTCCGCACGAATGGATTCCGTCCCCGTACCGCCCTCTATTACCGTACCGAGTGTGGAGCCCTGTGCCGTAATCAGCAAACCGGTTCCCATTGGGCCGTAAAGACTCTTGTGTCCCGCAATGCAAAGATAATCGTAACCATTTTCCGTCATATTGATTGGCAGCACACCGGCTGACTGCGCACAGTCCAATGCCACGGGAATCCCGTACTGATGTGCAAGCGCCGTGATACGTTCCACCGGCAGGCGGATGCCCCAGACATTTGAAGCATGGGTGCATACAATAAGCTTTGTGTTTTCCTGAAGTGCCTCGCGAAACGCGCTGACCGTGCGGTCGTTGTCACCAGGGTAGACCCGTGCTTCCGTGAAAGTCACTCCAAGCTCAGCCAGCGCGTGCAGCGGCCGCACAACTGCGTTGTGTTCAAGGCATGAAATAACAGCGTGGTCACCCGGCTTCAGCAGCCCTTTCATCACATAGTTGAGAGCATGAGTGCAGTTCAGGGTAAATGCCACACATTCCGGCCCAGGCGCATGGAAAAACTCCGCCGCCTCACTGCGGCAGCGAAACATCTCTTCTGAAGAAGCCATCGCCATTTTGTGCCCTGCACGCCCGGGGTTCGCGCCGTAGCGCCGGAACGCCTCAGCGACTGCCGCCGACACTTCGCGCGGCTTTGGAAATGTAGTTGCGGCATTATCTAGATATATCATATCCTGTATCCTCCTTCGGCACGGCCGGATACGGGAATTCCATTCTGTTTTAAAAGAGCCTCTGCTCGATCGATGCTCTGCGGAACATATATTCCATAACCGCAGCCGCTGCCATTCGGGCTCTGATAAACTCTGACAACGTTGGACTGAAAACCGTGCTGTGCCAGAATATTATGGCCTTTCATGGCATAGGTGACGGATCCAACTACAATAACAGGCTTATCCACAGCAATCCCTCCTCCGTTCTTACCAACAGGATATGCCGTGGGAAGTGAGTTTGATTATCTAACTGCCGCTTCAATAAGGCAGACTGCGTGAGCCGCAATTCCCTCGCCGGAACCGGTAAACCCGAGGCCTTCCTCCGTTGTGGCTTTCACACTGACACAGTCTGCCGGAATGCCGCAAAGAGAGGCAATGCATTCCCTCATCTGGGGCACATACGGTTTCAGTTTTGGCGCCTGTGCCAAAACCGTCGCATCAATGTTGCCAATCTGCCAGCCCTTTTCTTTCAGCAGGCGGCAGACCTGCGAAAGAAGGCTTCGGCTGTCGGCATCTTTCCACTTCTCGTCCGTGTCTGGAAAAAGGCTGCCAATGTCACCCAAAGCCGCAGCTCCAAGCAGAGCATCCATCACCGCGTGAAGAAGCACATCTGCGTCGGAATGGCCAAGCAGCCCGCATGAATAAGGGATTTCCACCCCTCCTAAAATAAGCTTGCGCCCCACTGCAAGGCGGTGAACGTCATAGCCATGTCCAATTCTCAAAACGATTCCTCCCTGCGCCGCAGAATTGCTTCGGCGGCAGTCACGTCATCCGGCGTTGTGAGCTTAATATTTTCGTAGTTTCCGCAGCACAGATGAACTTTTACACCCGCATGTTCCAAAAGCTGACAGTCGTCGGTATAATCCATGCCGTCGGCTTCCGCTTTTTGCAGAGCCTTCCTGTAAAGCGAAAGACTGAAAATCTGGGGAGTCTGCACCGCCCAGAGATGGCTGCGTTCCGGTGTGGAAGCAATAAATCCGCCGCCGTCTGCGACTTTAATGGTATCTTTGACCGGAACAGCCAGAGCCGCAGCGCCGCAGCGAGCCGCATCAACCGCACAGGCATCAATTTCTTCCGGGCGTACAAGCGGACGCGCGCCGTCATGCACGGCAACAAAAGTACATTCCGGCGGAAGCGCTTCAATCCCCACTGCAACAGACTTCTGGCGCGTTTCGCCCCCCACCGTCACAGCTCTTACTTTTTTCGCGCCACAGCCACGCACAAGCATTTTCATCTGCTCACAGTCTTCCGCCCGGCAAACAATAACAGCCTCACTGATTTTTTCCGCCTGCTCAAAGGCCAGAAGCGTACGCGCGATAGCCGGCACACCGAGAAGCGGGATAAACTGCTTGCTCGTCTTCAGATTCATTCTTAAAGAAGCACCCGCAGCCGCAATAACCGCGCAGCATCTGAAATCGGAACTCAAAAAAACGCCCCTTTCCCCCCGAAAACGCTTTTCGGGTTT
Source organism: Bacillota bacterium (assembly GCA_023417635.1). Lineage (GTDB taxonomy): Bacteria > Bacillota > Clostridia > Oscillospirales > Acutalibacteraceae > Thermocaproicibacter. Next base: position 16,970 of record JAEZFF010000069.1, read on the forward strand.
ACGACAAGATGTTGATATTTCGTCCGTTAAAGTCTATAGTAAAAGACAGTAAGAAGAAAGTTTGGTGAACAATATGGAAAATAACAATGTACAAATGGAAAATCTGCCCGCAAAGCACGTTTCAGACTCGCAGATTGAGCAGATACAGCCAGTCTTTAAGGCACACCTAAACGCACAGAACCGCCTTTTCGGCGGGCAGCTTGTTTCATGGATTGACGTTGTGGCCGGAGCTGCGGCTCGCCGCCACTGCCACCGGAATGTTACGACCGCTGTAATTGACAGCCTGCAGTTCAAAGAACCTGTCAAAGCAGACAGTGTGGTTGTCCTTTACGGTCGGCTTACCTATGTGGGGAAGACTTCAATGGAAGTGCGCGTCGACAGCTTTGTGGAAGCGCTGGATGGCAGCCGCAAGCTGGTCAATACCGCTTACCTTGTAATTGTTGCGCTCGACGAAAACAACCATCCAACTCCTGTGCCGCGCCTTATCTGTGACACACCGGAAGAAAAAGCCGAATGGGAAGCAGGCCAAAAGCGTCGCCGCCTGCGCCAGCAGCGCAGGGCCGAGTCTTTTTAATGAAAATTTCCACCACTTTGCTTTAGCTTGGAACGTATCCGCTGAAGCGCATTGTCCGCCGCCTTTTGGGTGACGGACATTTTTTCTGCAATTTCACGGTAACTGCAGCCGCTGAGGTAAAGGCGCAGAACACGCAATTCCATCGGCGTCAGCATTTCCGCAATACTGCAGCACATTTGATGAAAGCTCTCACGGCTGTCAATCAATGCTTCCGGGCTGGCAGAACAGCTTGCTTCAAACTGCGGAGAATTTTCTTCACTAAGCGAAACGAAGCTGTTCAGCGGGTCGTTTTTTTTTGCTGCCGCCGTGCGGTATGCCATACGAATGCTGTTCGCAATGCACACACCTGCATAGGTACGGAACGAGGCACTTTTGCCCGGCTGAAAAGTCTGTGCGGCGCGCACAAGGCCAAGGAGCCCCTCTTGGTAAAGATCCTCTTTTTCTGCACCCCCGGCACGGAAAAAGGAAGCCTTCGCACGTACAAGCGGCATATACCGCACCGCAAGTTCGGTAAAAGCTTCCGGTTTACCCTGCAGGGCCAGCGCAGCCAGACATTCATCTGAAACTTCTGTCAGCCCGGTTTTTGTTTCATTTGCCATGGGAACTCACCTCGCACCGGCTCCGCAGCATTTTTATCCATAATACCTTAACAGCGGTGTGAAGTCAACCGGCGGCAGGATTTCTTCCCACATTGAAGAATAAGGTTTCTCGGTGTATAATGTAAAAAGAATATTTGTAGGGGGAACTAAAATGGTTTCGCAGATTTTCAGTATGGGTCTGTATGGCATGGATGCCTTCCCCGTGGAGGTGGAAGCCGATCTTTCACAAGGCCTTCCTTCGTTTGAGATAGTAGAATACTATATCCTTACAATGAAACAGCATAAAAGAACCGCCCCTTACATTATAAGTAAAGAGCGGTTAATTCGTTCATAAAATGTTAACATTGAATTTACAGTTTGTTAATTGCAAATTATGCTTAAAAAGCGCATAATAGAGGTTGAGGAATAACTATACCCAAAATAGTCCCTCACTTTCAATACCTCTAATATTGAAAGAAGCGACCAATGGCATGTTGTTTATATGTACTGCAAACATTTTGTTGACTTGATTATATCATAAATGCTAACGAAGAGTTTGAACAAATTGTAAACTTTAGATATTTAGCTTGACAGATTTAATAAGTTGTGATTTTGCTCTACATGTTTCTTCTTTGAGAATACGCAATTTAGAAAGGATTGATGTATTCCAATATGAAGAATAACAAAGATTTCAGCACTACCCATTTTTCAGCAATTATCCATACTTTATATGGGAAATCCAGTGAAGCGCTACTTTCCGAAGCAGATATATTAAAGAAACCATATATGAAGTGGTTTCATATAGCAGGCGGTAAAGCTGTGTATACAATGAATCCTAATAAGTATGGAAGCACCATATGCAGTCTAGCAGACTTTACGCAAACAATGGAGCATATCTGTGATGAATTGGAAATCAGCGATTTTAATATTGTACGCCTTGATGTGGCAATAAACAGTCCTGTACCATATGAACGATTTTATAAAATAAATAATTACTTGAAGGAACTTTATGCCGCATTTCTGAATGAAAATAACAGCTATCTAACCATGGGGGCAGATTTAAAGAAAAGAAGTTTAAAAGTCACGAATCGGGATTTCGAACTTGAAATATATGATAAAGACCAAGAATCCAAAGGCAAAGACCCCGCTAAAACCCGAATTGAATTCAGATATAAAAGACTACATAAAAACCAAACTCCAAAGGATGTCCTAAAGAGCGTTTGCAAAGTATTAGATGCCTTACCTAATTATATTAGCGAACTGAATAAGAAGAAGATAGATCAGTTGTACGCTGAATACCTTAAAGAGAATGAAAAGAATTATGAAGGACGTGTAACAAGCCTACCCTCTTTCGTATCAAAATACGCAGACTTCATTTACAATACTGATATAATGAATGGTTTATACGGCAAGTGCCATACCGGGAAGTGTAAAAATTGGCTTTACCGATATAGAGCAAGTGGAAAAACATTAACGCTCTACACTAAGGGTGATTTGGTTGCATATTTGAAATTAATTAAGACCGCTGTAAAAAATTACGCAAATGGTAATAGCATATAGTCACTTTTTAGAATTATAGGAGATGAGGACAACATCGAAATGAGCCTATATGTACTTAATTATTTGAACGAACTTTTTTCGTTCGTTGTCCAATTCAAGATTGAACACTTAGTAACAAATTAAAATACAACAAATGTATTTCTCAAAGAGAATGACAATGTGCCTAGGGTATAGCATTTCTCAAATATTCTAATAATTAGGAAGGAGAAATATTTTACTTGTCATTCTCAAAACATCACAATTACAGCTTTACTATTTCAAGCACCTTACTGCATGGGGGTGTTGTCTAACATTGACTACACCAACAGCGGAGAGAAGTATTGAAACATTAATTAGGACAATGCAATTCATCAATGGGATGGAAATGTCTGATAAAAAACTTAATATTGATAGCGGAAATAATGAAAATTTCCAAATAGAGTACATAGATCGACCTGATATGCCAATTACGCCAAAAGCGACAATTATAAAGCATATAGAGCAATAACAAGTCACTAAAGAGGGATAGCCAATCAAGGCTATTCCTCTTTTTCTATGCTATTTCTCATTCATAAGCTATTTTTTCGCTCCCGAACCGAACTATTTATTTGCTTATTTCTACAAATATAAAACAATTAGATTTATAGCATAGTTTTGGGAACATTATTTCCGTGAAACATTTTTTTAGCAAGTTGTGAATTATGAAAAAGTCAGTAAAATAGGCATTCTGCCGAAGTCACTACCGAAGTAAAAAATTATTCGGTAAACATGGAAAGCTGTCCATCATCCTTTATGGGACGAGTCAATTTTGCGTATTCCAATATATCAGAGATAGACGCTCCATTATTTTTGAATTGATAAAACATGGAATCACTAACAAGAGCGTATTCCCAGCGACAATTCATTCTATCGTCAAGTTTCAATTCATTGATTTTTTTAAGCCAGTCAAGCGTTGACTTTTCTTTACTGCGTACATTTATGTTATCCATATCTTTTTGCGCTTTGGTTTCGACAAGATATATTTTGTCACTGATTTTTACCATAAAATCAGGAAAGTAATGTGAAATCATTCCATCATCACGAATATAATTCAAATAAGCAAAATCATGATAATTCTCTTTGATTTTAATAAACGCTTCGACCTGTGAGTCATTATCACAATATTCAATGAACGCTCTTTCGTATTCCCCTTTATTACTGGGATACGGTAAACGCTCATAAATTGACTTTGCAACTTCAATAGAATAATTTTCCCGTATTTTCATAGAACCAATTTCAGAGAAGTATTTTTTCAATACTACAGCGTCCGTGACTTCGATATTATTTTGCATTTCATAGATTGCCTTGCTGATTTCTCTAATAATGTGCTCAACGATTAGGGATTTTCTGAGTAAAAGAATCCGCCAGTTATTGTCTTCAAAAGGATCAAAAGGCTTTCCAAACAATTTTGTGCGAATGTAAGTGTCTATTACTCCGGCCAGTTCAGCGGTATTGATTTGCATAAACGGGAAGCTCTCTTTTTTGCGTATACCAACACGTTCAACAGATGATGATATTGCGCCAATAATTTTTGCTATAAAGTCATTATAACTTTTAGCATTGAATACCTGCGCATTTACAACATAATTTCCAAACCGTGTTTTTACTGTTATTTCTTCGGAATAAAATGTATCGTCTTTTTGTGAAGTGAATTTCTTCAGGGTATTGAACGGAAAAGTATGATAGCTTTCCATTTTGTCAACAGAAAGTTTATTATTGACAATGGTTTCCTCTTTATCTCTTACAATAATGGGGAAAAAGAGATCATACTTTTGATAATCCGGTTTTAACTCTACTGTTATAATATCTCCAACGATACTATTCTTATCATTTTGCATTTCACCGACTTCGCCAACAACGCCATCAGCTATTAAGTCATTATAAAAATCAATAAATGCCGGATGCTCGACAATGCTCAAAATGTCAAAGTAGTTGGACGGTTCAAGCTTTTCTTTAAAAAGCCGAATCCTATTTTCCTTTTTAATATCTTCATAATCTGGTTCACGCCACATAAGGCGCAGGCCCCTGCCCACTGTTTGTTCCAAGAGGATTGATGCAGAATTTGCGCGTAATGGAACAATAACGCAGATATTATTTACGTCAAACCCCTCACGCAACATTAAGACGGATACTATAACTTTAGGCGTTGACAGGGAATCAATGTTGAAAAGCTTTTGCTTAATTTTGTCCCAGTCTTTGGCTGGAATGTTCCCTTTTTTATCCGAATCGATCTGTAAAATATCGTTTTCCTGCAATCCTTCATAGTTTACAAGATAATCAACTACAAAGGGAGAAACATTTGTATCTTCGCACATTATGAGCATTTTTGGATATTTACTCTTATCTGCATATTGCAGAAATTGATTTTCAAGAATCTTTAACTTTTGCAGTCCTGCACGAAGCATTACCTTTTGTCCATCAGAAAGTCCGATAACCTTGTTGTTTTCTCTGATTGCCCTAAAATCCAACTCCGCTAAATCCTGCGAAGCAATCTGATTGCGCTTATCAATGACAATTGTTTTTACAAGTCCTTGCTGTATGGCCGCTTTTAAGTCAAAGTCAACAACGATATGAGGAAAGTAATGCTTTTCCCTGTTTTTCCCACCACCTGTTTCATTATAGGGCGTAGCGGAAAAATCCACCTGAATGTATCGACTGCCTTTATTTTCTGCAATTTTGGAAAGGCTTTGCTGCCATTTCACTTCAACATCTTCGCCGTTTATTTTATTCTCATGAATATGATGTGCCTCGTCATTAAATGTAACAATATCTTTCAAATTAGAAAGATATTCTATTTCACTGCCACTAAAATAATGGCTATCAAGCGATTCAAGAGAATGACCGGCAGTTGTACCCGGCGTGATAGGAAATAAATCTCTCACGATACCGGCCGGATTAGAAAAAGGATCATCATTTTCATTTTCGGATTCTTCCTCTTCCCCAGCCAGTAAGTGCCAGTTCGTAATTGCGATTAAACCGTCACCAGTCACTTTTTTGCCGATTTCATTTTTCTTTACCACATTATTTTGGATAAAACCAAACAGCGTATTCTTATAAGCTTCCGGTACAAAAAGTTCCCTGTAACGATAAAAATCGGAAGTTTCAAAATCACGCATGCCGTCTGCATTCTCTTTCCCAAGGTAAGCGTCAAGCAGCCGTTCATATACAATGAGTCCCGGAGCCACAAGCAGAAAGTTCTTTGAGTATCTGCCGGAAGGAGTGTCTTCGTTTCTTGCATTAAGATACTGCCAAATCAGTAAAGCAGACATTACCCATGTCTTTCCTGTACCTGTTGCCATTTTTACAGCATACTTCGGATAGCGGTATTTTTCCGTGCTAACTTCCGAAGCCCCAAGTTCAGCAAGCAGTTTCTCATCGACCATATTATACATATCGAAAACATTTGTAGTTTTTAAGACTTCATGCAAATAAATAATATTTAAGATTGCTTGCCGCTGTCCGTCATGAAAATTATACGGCCTTGTATCAGTAAAAGCCGGATTAAACCAATAGCGAAGCAAATCTTTTGTTACCGGTGTAACTTTAGACAACATTTCTCCGGAAGCATAGGAAGCATTTACAAGGTTTGTCAGCTTTGCCGCAAATTGAAGCGGTATATCGCCTGTACCGGTGTTTTTCATGTTTGGCATATCAGTATACCTCCTGTGTGGCAATACTTTCAAAGCCGAAAATATCGACTGCCTTTACACATACAATGCGCTTTCCTTCCATCTTTGGGACGGTCAATGTTGCCTGATTGATTATTTTAAACGGATCGCTATCAGTATCCTGATTTTCCCTGTAATCTTGCCATACGCTTACAAATGTTTCACCGTCATAATTTGGATCAATACTCCAATATTCAATCAAAGAAAGCGGGTCATTTGCCATAATGTCTTGAACCGTTGGTTTATATTTATCTTCAATTGGCAAAGCGTCCGGTGAAAGTAAAATGTAATTATCTAAGATGATGGTCAGCTTTTCCGTATTTTCACTGTAATCAATTTTTTGCACAGGCTTAATGGTAAGGTATTGCAGGCTTGAAAAGCGAATTTCTCCGTTCTTGACAAGTTTGTCATAGCTTGATTTTTTCGTCAGCTTTTCCAACAAATCGGGTGGGATAACCTGAACTTCAATCCGACTGTCTTTATCGCGCAATTCCTGAATAATACGACCAATGTCAAAGCTAAAATTCCATCCAAGCACAATGACTTTATCCCAACCGCCGAGATATGTTTCACGAAGTTCCCGCGCCTTTTTGATGCTTGCAGCATTTGTCAATTTGTTTGGAGAATCAACGATAACAAGCGTCCTACCGCCTTTTATATAACCAAGGTTACGGGATGGGCATTGCTCTTTTGTAAATGGAATTGCCCCGTACAGTCCCAAAACAACGATCGCCAAGTCACCGACACGCTTATATATTTTATTGGATGCAAATACTTCCTTTTGGTAATCTCCGACTGCCTGATAAAGGTATGGCTCCGCATTCTGGTCAACAAGTCTCTTTCTCATAATCATGCAAGCCGGTTTTCCCAAATCAGACATAATCCATCGGTGTCCAAGTCTTTCGGCTACTGCTCCAGTCGTACCTGAACCGGCAAAGAAATCAGCGACAATTGAGTCTTCACTTGAAGAAGCTTTAATTATTCGTTCCAATAAGGCTTCAGGTTTTTGAGTAGCGTAATTTAAACGTTCATTTGCAACTTGATTAATATAGTCTATGTCATCCCATAGATTGCCTACTGCAAGTCCCTTTACCTCATCATAATAGCGAATAAGTTGTCTTTTACCATTCTTTGTGGTATATATTCTTCCCTGCTGCTCAAATTCTTTAATTTTCTCTTCACTATAATCTCCCAAAGGGCAATCTCGGCTATATAATCGTCCGTTTTTATCATGATGAATAAACTTGTTGTTTTTTGCATTCAGATCAATTGGTTTAAAAGGAGTTTCAAAAAAGTAATCATTGGTTTTTGTATAAAAGAAAATAGAATCGGTTACCCTTCCATATTTATCAGCAGATGTTTTTGCACCTTTTATATTTCCACTCTTCCAAATAATCTCATTCACGAAACGATCTCTTCCAAAAATTTCATCGAGTAAAATTTTTACATAGTGGCTTGCATGCCAATCAGAATGAACATATATACTTCCCTTTTCTGAAAGCAATTCTTTCATCAAAGCCAGTCGAGGATATAACATTTTTAAATAACTAACTGTTCCATCTTTCCAAGTATCGGAATAAGCAGACTGTTCAATCACGGAAGGCATTTGCTCCAAATCACCATTGGGCAGTTTGATTTTTGTTCTATAATCCGCTTTACTGTCAAATGGCGGGTCTATGTAAATCAAATCAATTTTTCCGCGCATGGAAGGCAGATTGCTTTCCTCATCCCCCCCAAGCAAAGCCTGCATCACCAACAGGTTGTCCCCATAAACAAGCCGGTTCATCCATTTCTGCTGCTTTTGCGGATATTTTACAACATTGAATAAATCGCCCCGCGCTTTTGACGGAACAACATACTCATTGGTTTGAAGGCCAAGTTTATACGGACTTTCCAAGCGATCCATAATTTGTTCGACTTCTTTTTTACCGTCTGCTACAATTTTGGGCAGTAATTCTATCAATGATTCAGACATATAATACAACTCCTAATCAGCGTTATTTTGTTCTGCTTTAGCTTTTTCTTGATGCTGTAAATGCAAATCTATTGTATAGTCACAGGCGGCAATCTGGTCAATCACTGCGAAAACTATTTTTTCAAGTTCACTGCCTTTGGAATAATCGGCAGGAACCGTATAGTCTACCCGCCCATCCAAAATCATTCTATTTGCTTCTTGTGTATTTCCATCTTTAAAAACGGCAATGGAATGGCCACCGTTCACCTTGACCAATTTCATACAAGGAACGTCGGTCAATCCATCGCCGATATAAATCATATTCCGAAATGGAATTCTTCTTTTATCCTCCGGAATAAATTCATTTACAGCATCATTTTCTGTTACATCCATTACATCCTTATTGATGCGAAAAAGAAATTGTGTTTTACTGGTATAATTAACAGCCATTGCAGGCCATTTTGGAATACCCTTTTCGTCATCATAATAAAATTCAGCTGCGTAAATCTCTTTGAATTCATGGGCTATTTTAGTGCCTTCTATAATTTCTTTTAAACCAGAAGAAATCACATAATGCTCAAGCTTAATATTTCTTTTATCTGCATATTTATTGACCCGCCCAAACCATGTTACCACACCGTCAAAAAATTCAACGCTTTTCCCAAGTTTACTGAATTCATTACGATTCAGCAACATTTTTCCTTCCGCTAAATCGACCATAACATACATATATGCAAGGATTTGATCCATGTGATGCTTATCCCGTCCTTCATTACACTTTTTCCAAAATTCTTGTGCATTCATGCCGACACCGGGAATGAAGGCATACTCCTGCATATCCTTCGTACACAGGGTATTATCAAAGTCATACATAACAGCGGCAACTGTCTTTCCGTTCTCTTTCATAGCCCAGCACGTCCTTTGTCGACATAATCAATGTTAATTTAATTATAAGCCATTTTGCATATGCCTTCAAGGAAATTTATCAAGAATGCGTTATTTATTATTTTTAATCTCTTAAAGTCGATGTATTTCAATAGGCCATACCCATATGACAATATAGAATCTATTTCATATACGTTGAAAAATAGTATTGAAATATATGTCATAATTAATATATACTCTATTGACATATGCTCTGATTGATGGTATAATTTAGGTACAAAATCAATCAGGGAAGCGATTGTAATGAAAGTCGGTTATATCAGAACGTCAACAACGGAGCAAAACACAGCACGTCAGGAAGTATTGATGCAGGACTTAGGCGTTGATAAAGTCTATGTAGATCAGCTCAGTGGCAAGAACACAGAACGCCCACAATTACAAGCCATGTTGAATTATGTGCGTGAGGGCGATACCGTTATTGTTGAATCCATTAGCAGATTTGCAAGGAATACAAAAGACCTATTGGAATTGGTTGAGCAATTGAAAAATAAAAATGTGACTTTCATCAGTAAAAAAGAAACTATTGATACGAATACCCCATCAGGCCAATTCATGCTAACCGTTTTTGGCGCTATGGCACAACTTGAAAGAGATTATATATTAGACCGTCAGCGTGAGGGCATAGCGGTTGCAAAGGCCGCAGGGGTATACAAGGGCAGACAGCCGATAGAAGTCGATACAAAAGCCTTTGAGAGCGTCTACAAGGCATGGAAAGCCGAAGAAATCACAGCGAAAAAAGCTATGCAAAAGTTGGGCCTAAAGCCTAATACATTCTATAGAAGAGTAAAACAATATGGCAGCGGCAAATAACCGCTGTCCTTTTAATAGGTTGTAAATCATTTTATTCGAAAAATAGATTGATTTAAGACTTCTCAAAGTGTAATATAAACATATGGGAGGAATAGATATGAAATGTCAAAATAGCGGTACAGAATTACCTGATGGAAGCGTATTTTGCAACAAGTGCGGAGCAAAACAGGTTATTGCTGATATCCCTCGACCTACTGATATACCTAAACAGCAGAAACCTTACAAAGAAAAGTTGGTTAATTTTAGAAACAGTATTAGTAGGCTTGTGGGACTGATATGTAGCTCAAAGAGAAATATAATTATAGCCAGCTGTGTAGGTGTTGTGGTTGTTGCTTCAATAGCGATATTAATATTGAAACTAAATAATCCCACAGATCAATTTTTGAACAGCATGAATTCTAATGATTCTAGACAAGCAATGGAAATTTATAATGATAAAATCAAGGGAAATACAAATGCCGAAAATCAAATAAAGCAAAAGCTAATTAGTGATGCAAAGGATATTTATAATGAATACAAAAATGGAAAGATAGACTATTCTACAGCATCAGATAAACTTAATGATATTAATAATACAAACTTAGTTAGTTCAGATATTTCGACCATAATTTCGAATGCTAGTGATTTGAATGATTCCGAATTGTCATATAAGAAAGGCGAAGAATATAAAAAATCAAAAGATTACTTAAATGCTATCATACAATTTAATAGTGTAATAAGGGCAGATTCAAATTATAGCCAAGCGGTAAAGGAAGCAAAATCTTTATCCGCTGAATACAAAAAAAATGTGGTATCTCAAATAGAAGCAGCTGCGAATCAAAAAGACTATCAGCAGGCATTAAATTTAATCTCAGACGCATTAAAAGCGTTTCCTAACGATAATGATTTAATTGCTAGACAAGATAGTTACAAGAAGCTACAAGACGCAAAGGATGCACAAGAGCAGAAAGACAAAATTAAAAAGCTTATTGATAGTCAGCAATTAGTTGTAACAAGTGCAAAAATAGAAGTACAAAGTTCTGAATATAAAGCGCTTTATCCTGACATGATGCAAGTCTTAGTAAAAAACATTTCAAATCAAACCGTAAAAAATTATCAGATGAGTATATTGGCATTTGATTCAAATGGCTATCCACTCAAAATAAAACCCCAATACAATGTAACAGGAGAAGACTACGAGTTTACTGGTAATGCAAATGATGTTAACATTTTACCTAATCATACCTATGGGGATAGTGTAGGGTGGAATTTGGATGAACAACATGGAATATCAAAAATTATTGCCTGTGTAAAGCATGTAGATTATTATGATGGCTCGACTTGGGATAACCCATATTATGATTATTGGATTCAAGAATACAAGGAAAAACAATATCATTAAGTATTCAGAGGAAAGCGGCTTATTGCAAGAAAGCAATAGCCGCTTTTTATTATGGCTTATGGGGGTACATTACATTATTTGAATTGATTTTTTCCCACACAGCGGCTATAGCTGATTGATTTCATTCATCAGCTATTTTTTTATATTCGAATACTTGACTATTGTATGGGCGTATCCTACAATATATTTATATGATTACAGCATTACAGGAAGGGATAATATGGTAGTATCAGCATATTGCAGAGTATCGACCGATAGTAAAGACCAATTAAACAGCTTAGAAAATCAAAGGTCATATTTTGAACGAGAGATTGAAGCAAAGGGGCACACCCTTTACAAAGTATATTATGACAAGGGATTAACCGGCACAAAATTGAGTAACCGCCCTGAATTTGAACAAATGCTGATAGATGCAGGAATTGATGTAAAAAAGATATTCTTAGACAAGCACGATAAGCGTGTAAAAAGGGCACATACAATTTATGAAGTGTCTAACCGTCCTCCCCTATTTAGTGAGATATGGATTAAAAACACCAGCCGTTTTGCAAGAAATACGCTTTCATATGAGATAATTGGTAAACTGCGCCAGAAAAAAGTTAACATCTTCTTTATCGAACAGAATATTAACAGTAGTGATATGACACAAGACTTGTTATTGAAGCTGATGCAGATATTTGATGAACAAGATAGCAAAGACAAATCCTTAAAGGTTCGAACTGGCATAGCAGAGAGTGCTAAAAAAGGTCATATAAGGACATGTAGCACTTTCTTTGGATATAACTACATACAATCAGAAAACCGCTTAGAGATCATTCCAGAAGAAGCTAAGACAGTAAAGACAGCATATGAACTATATGCCAATGGGAAAGGATATCGGCAAATACGAAATTATTTAACAGAGCATAAGATGTTAACACGTGCAGGAAAACCTTTCGTTCAAACATCTATCAGGCGTATGCTTACCAACGAAAAATATGCAGGATATAATAACCCGCTAAAAATAGACCATGGTAAAGTATTTGAAAAATATACTTATCCGAAAGTACGAGAACATTATGAAATAGTTCTAACAAGTAAAATTCCTGCTATTGTAAGCAAAGAATTATTTGACAAATGTCAGAGGGTTTTAGACAGCCGTATTGATATTTACAGTCATAGGGGACAATATAAAGGAGATTCAAAATATTGCGATTTGATTTACTGTGGACAATGTGGAGCGGTTTATTATAGTAATGTCATTAAACAGCGGGATGGAAGCAGTAAGAAAGTATATAATTGCAAGACAAAGAAACAACATGGTATAGCAGTTTGTGATAACCCCAACGTATATGAATCACAAATTGATGAATATATTGAGGACTTAGCAAACCACTCTTTAGCTATCACCATTCAGAAAGAAAAAGAACGTGCCACTAATATTATTTTCAACATCATTCGGTTAAAGTTAAATCAGATGAACACTGATAATGATATACAAGCTAATAAGATTCATGAGAAAATAGAAAATCAGCAGTCTACAGTAGAAAGTTTATATGAACTATATAGCCGACCCAAAGCCCCTCAAATAGAAAAAGATAGACTTATGAAAAGAATTGATCAGGAAGAATCTAAGTTGGATGATTTGCAAAACCAATATGCTGATGCTACAAAGAGTAATGATCAGTTAAAGCGTGAAATCGTCAAGCTATATGATTTGCATACAGCAATATGCAATATGGAGAATAATAAAAGTAAATATTCTATTGAAGAAACACTGGATATGATTGACAAGATTATAATTAAAAAGACAAAAACAGGGTTTGTTATTGAATCTCCTATCAAAAAAGCAGAAGAAATAGATAATCTTGTAGAAGCATATAAGAAAGACACTGATTTTAAGCCTTTATCGCAAGATGAATTTAGAGCTATTATCGAAAAGCTGAAAGAATTCATTGCGTTTGTATAAATGGCATAATTAGGGAGTTGTGATATTGAGATGGTTTCAACAGTACATAGTATGGGGCTTTATGGCATGGATGCTTACGTTGTAGACGTTGAATGTGATGTAGGGAGATCGTTGCCGTCTTTTGAGGTGGTTGGCCTGCCGGATGCGGCCGTGCGGGAATCCCGCGACCGGGTGCGTTCCGCCATGAAAAACTGCGGCTACGAGTTTCCGGTCAGCCGTATTACTGTAAACCTTGCCCCGGCAGATAAGAAAAAAGAGGGGCCAATTTACGACCTTCCCCTGCTGGTAGCACTGATGAAGGCAAGCCGTCAGCTGGAGTGCAGCCTTGACGGAAGCGTCTTTATCGGCGAGCTTTCGCTGACCGGTGAAGTGCGCCCGGTACGCGGCGTTCTTCCTATGGCAATTGCAGCAAAAGAAAAGGGATTCTGCCGGTTCTATGTTCCGCAGGAAAACGCAGCGGAAGGCGCTGTGGTAGATGGGCTGGAAGTCATTCCAGTCCGGGATATTCCCCAGTTAATGCGCCACCTGAGCGGTGAAGCACCGATTGCGCCCGCTGTGCTAAACAGTCCCGCAGAAGACTGCGACGCCCCCCTGCCCGACTTTTCCGACGTGCGCGGGCAGGAGCAGGCCAAGCGCGCACTTGAAATAGCTGCTGCGGGCGGGCATAATGTTCTGCTGATCGGCCCGCCTGGTTCCGGCAAAAGTATGCTGGCAAAGCGCCTACCTTCCATCCTGCCCAAAATGACGTTTGAAGAAACCATTGAAACAACAAAGATTCATTCTATCGCCGGAACTCTGCCGCCCGGTGTATCGCTCATCCGCACACGGCCATTCCGTTCCCCGCACCATACGGTTTCCCCTGCCGGGCTTTCCGGCGGCGGAACCATCCCGCACCCGGGCGAAATTTCGCTGGCACATAATGGTGTCCTTTTTCTGGATGAGCTTCCCGAATTTTCGCGTGCTGCGATGGAAGTTCTGCGTCAGCCGATCGAAAACGGATGGGTAACCATTTCCCGCGTAGGCGGCACAGTTTCGTACCCTTGTTCGGTGATGTTTGTCGCGGCCATGAATCCCTGCCCTTGCGGTTACTTTGGGCATCCAAGACGGCGCTGCACCTGCACACCACAGGCAGTCACCCGTTACCTCGCGCGCGTTTCCGGCCCATTGCTTGACAGGCTGGACCTGCATATTGAAGTGCCTCCCGTAGAGTTTGATGAGCTTGCTTCGGCGGAAAAAGCCGAAAGCTCCGCCGAAATCCGGGCACGCGTCAACGCAGCGAGGGAAGTCCAGAACAAACGCTTTCAAGGCACCGGCATCACCTGCAATGCCCGCATCACACCGGACCGCCTGCACCAGTTCTGCCCATTGGGCGAAAAAAGTCAGACTCTGCTGAAAACGGCCTTTGACCGTTTTGGCCTTTCCGCCCGGGCTTATGACCGTGTGCTAAAAGTCTGCCGCACCATTGCCGACCTTGACGGCTCCGAAACGATTGAACCGCGCCATGTGGCAGAGGCAGTGCAGTACCGCAGCCTTGACCGGAAATACTGGATGAAAGAACTGTAGTTTTCCGCGTAGTCTGCGCTAGACTCACATTTCATTTCCTGTCTGCCACAAAAAGGCTTCCGGAGCAACTGCTCCGGAAGCCTTTTTGTCTGCTTTCTGTTAGTCAAGGTCTGCTGCGGAAGGCGGATAAGTGTAATTATACTGGTTGGAACGCGTAGCGCTGTAATCGCCGTAATTGTAGATATTGGCCTCGGCGAGCCTGCG